>DATIXO010000248.1:0-2345 GCA_035518495.1 Streptosporangiaceae bacterium | reverse complement strand
CGCCGCTGGGTGAAGGACTTCGGGGAGTCCGGCCCCGCCGGGCTGGCCGATGACCGGTGGAAGCGCCGCCGGGAGCCCCTCGCCGGGGCGGACCCGCGCTGGCTTGAGATGGCCCGGCAGGTACTGGCCGAGCACACCGTGGCCAGCAAGCCCACCCGCGACCTGGTCCTGGCCGAGATCGCGGCCCGGCTGGACGCCGGGCATGACGGCGGGACCGTGCCAGTCCCGTCGCCGACCCGCGCCCGCATCCTGCTGCGGGAGATCAGCAAGGGCACGTCCGCGTTCGGCGGGACGAAGGGCAAGCGGGAGATCGCCGGGCGCCCGGCGACGCCCTACGGGCGGCTGCGGGCGGTACGGCCTGGCGAGTACCTGCTGCTGGACACCACCCGGCTGGACGTGTTCGCGATGGACCCGGTGACGCTGCGCTGGGTGCAGGCCGAGCTGAGTGCCGCGATGGACCTCTATGACCGGTGCATCACCGGGCTGCGGCTCACCCCGGTCTCGGCCAAGGCCGTGGACGCGGCCGGCGTGCTGTTCGAGTCCGTCAGGCCGCTGCCCGAGCCCGCTGACGGCCAGCCGGATACCCGCCCGCCTTACCACGGGCTGCCCGGCCACGTCGTGATCGACGGCGACCGGCTCGCCGGCGAGGACGGGCAGCCGCTGCTGCCCTCGGTGCCCGCTGAGACCGTCGTGGTGGACCACGGGAAGATCTACCTGTCGGAGCACCTGATGACCGCCTGCGCGAGGCTGGGCATCTCAATCCAGCCGGCCAGGGTCTACCAGGCCACCGACAAGGGACCCCTGGAACGCTGGTTCCGCACCCTCGGCGAGCAGCTGCTCGCAGCGCTGCCCGGTTACAAGGGGCCGGACGTCTACCGGCGCGGCAAGAACCCCGAAGAGCAGGCGTTTTACTTCCTCGACGAGCTGGAACGGATCGTCCGGCAGTGGACCGCGGAGTGCTATCACCGGCAGCCGCACGCGGGCCTGTGCATTCCCGGGGTGCCCGGCCTGGAAGTCTCCCCGCTGGAGATGTTCGCCCACGGGATCGCCAGGGCCGGCTACCTTCAGGTTCCCGCCCGCGCCGACCTTGCGCTCGACTTCCTCAAGGTGGAGTGGCGAACCATCCAGCACTATGGCGTCGAGATCGGCGGCCTGCGCTACGACGGGCCGGCGCTGAACCCTTACCGCAACCGCACCAGCCCCTACGCCGGCAAGCACGCCGGCCGGTGGCCGCTGCGCCTGGACCCCGGCGACGTCAGCCGGGTGTGGTTCCAGGACCCGGCCGACAACCAGTGGCACGCGCTGCGCTGGGAGCACGCCGCCGCGGCCGGCGGCCCGTTCAGCAGCGAGGCGCTAGCCTACGCCCGGCAGCTCGCGACCGCCACGCACCGGTTCCCCGACACCCGGCGCGCCCTGGCCGAACTGCTGGAGCAGTGGGGCGCGGGGCTGGCCGGAAACCGCGCCGAGCGGCGGATGGCGCTGCGGCTGTCCGAGCAGCGGCTGCGCCTGGTCCCGGGCCCGCCCCCGGCCGCCGGCGCACCGGAGCCCGCCGTCACTGGTGACGGCGGAGACGACGACAGCGACAGCGAGCTCGACGCGCCGTTCCCCGGCGAGGAGCCCGGGGACGGCCCAGGTGATTTCTACGCCGACGCGATGGAGACGGTGTGAGCGCGCCGCTGCGCCCGGCCGAGCGCGCCTACTCGCTGTCCACCCGGGCCGGCTGGGAGGAGTTCGTCACCGCCCCGCCCCGGCAGCGTCCCGACCCGCTGACCGACGCGCAGGTCCGCGGGCTTTCCGGTCAGGCGCGGGCAGAGTACGAGGAGCAGCGGTCGGTCTGGCATGCCAACCTCGGGCCGCTGCGCACCCCGCAGATGCGCGCCGTCCACGAGCAGCTGGACGACATCGTGGAAGCCAACCGGCAGGACGGGGACAAGGTCAAGGGCGCCGCGGTGATCGACGCCTACCCCGGGCTGGGCAAGTCGACCATCGCCCAGGTCTTCGCCCGGGAGTTCTGCCAGCGGCAGGTCAGCCTCTACGGCCCGGCCACCGGGGCCGGGCACGACCGGATACCCGTGGCGCACGTGTGCCTGACCTCGTCGACGAGCAAGCGGTCGTTCAACGCGATGCTCTGCCGGTTCTTCGGCCTGCCCGGCCATGACAGGGGCAACGCCGAGGAACTCGGGCACCGGGCCGCAGATGCCGTCCTCGCCTGCGATGTCCGGCTCTGCGTGGTTGATGACGTGCACTTCCTCGACGTCACGCGCCGCGACGGCCGTGAGGTCGCCAACCACTTCAAGTACCTCGCCAACACCTTCCCCGTCACGTTCCTGTTCGTGGGCGTCGGG
>DATIXO010000247.1:0-2038 GCA_035518495.1 Streptosporangiaceae bacterium | reverse complement strand
GGCAGCTGCTGATTCTCCGCATCCTCGCGAGCAGCGCCACGGCGCACCTGACGAGTCAGCAGCTCAAAGGACGCCGTCAACGCGAACGACGGCCACGCCGCTATTACTCGCCCGGTCAGGGTTGGCTCGGCCACGGCGACGTTGGCGGCCAGGCTCGCGACGCTGCCTGCGACGAGCAGCGCCCATGGCAGCGCGCCGCCCGTGCGCCCGGAGCGCGAGTCCGCCAGCAACGTCGTAGACGCGGCCACGATCATCCCGTCCACGGACAGCGGCGTCAGCGCGGCAACCCAGCCAGGCTGCCCGTGCCGCGCCACCAGGATGTGCATGTGCAGATAGGACACCGTGCCCGCGATCAGCGCCAGCAGCGCCACGCACCCGATCGTCGTCCACCTGATCCAGCCGTCCGGCCGCCCGGTCACCGCCGCCCCCCGAGCACCAGCTCACCCGTGATGACAGGCATGTACGTACCTGGCGACTCGGTCCTCGGACACGTTGGGTTACCGACAGAACTGCCGGTGTCGTATCGACAGAACTGGTTCGGTGACCGTTTCTTATTGTGCCTGCAGGGTCTGACAGTGGGTTCTGGGTGCCGCGCGGGCTCGTTTACCGGATGCCAGCAGCCGGTTTGCAGCGTTCTGGCGGGTTTTGGCGTGGCTGCTGCCTGGCGGGTGGTGATGGTCGTGGTGGCGGCGGCGGGTGCTGGGGGCTGTCAGCCGTCGGGGAGGTAGTCGCGCAGGCTGGCGCGGCGTCGCCGGGCCCGGCGGGTGATGACGGTCTGGCCGCTGGCGGTGAGGGCCCGCCAGGCGCGGATCTTGCGGATGTTGGCGGCGATCAGCAGCAGGGCGGTGAAGACGGACTGGGCCGCGATGCCGCGGACGCGGCGGCGGGCGGGGGCGGCCAGGGCTTCGTGGGCGGGATCTTTGACGAGCCCGTTGAGGCCTTCGATGGTGTTGCGCAAGGTGGCGTAGCGGGCCTGCCAGGCCGGGGTGGCGTAGGGCAGGTCCTGACGGTAGCGGGCGCCCACGCCGGGCGGGATGGTGATGGCGGTCTGCCGGCAGGTCTTCGGCGGTTCTTCGGGGGGCTGGAGGACCTTGGGCCGCCCGTCGCGGGGGGATAGCGAGGCCTGGCGGAGCGGGCAGATCAGCCCGGGGTGGTTGCCGGGGGCGGGGCAGGACAGCCGCTGGTACCCGTCGGTGTCCGGGCCGTCTTTGCGCTTGAGCTGGTAACAGGCGCGGGCAGCGATCTGCTGATCATGGAGTTCCCGGGTGATGAGGTGATCACGCAGCCCGGCGGTGGCAGTAACGAGCGGTCCGGGCAGCGCGGGGCAGTACCAGCTGCCTTCGGCGAGCAGCGCGCCCTGGGTGCCGGCCTGGATGCCGAGCTGGTCGGCGCGGTAGTCCATGACGGGCCGGTAGCCGAGCGCGCGGGCGGGCAGGTGGAACCGCTCGGGGAGCGCGGCGGTGCAGGCGCGGTCGTAGCCGGGCCAGCCGGGCTTGTGCCCGTGGCTGGTGGCGGAGGCCAGCACCCGGGCGCCGGTGCCGCCGGGGTCTTCGCCGGGCCGGGCCATGGCCATGCCGATGGCCAGGTTCGGGTGCGCGGGCGGGGCACCGGGCGGCCGGGCGGTGACGGCGATGGTGGCCTCCAGCGCCCAGCAGGTCTTGCGCAGTGGCTTGCCCTTGTCGTCCTCTCGCTCGCGGTGGTCGCCCTCGCGGACGTGCCAGCCGCCGTCGGGATCGCTGGCGCACGGCCCGGTGCGCCTGGACGGGCCGCGGGAGAACAGCGGGACCGGGGTGGCGTCCAGGCCGGTGCAGCCGTCGAAGGCGGCCCGCTCGTCGTCGGCCAGGACGGCGAGGCTGGCCTCCAGCAGCGCATTGGCCAGCGCCTCGAGCCGGTCCCGGGCGGCGGTGGCCTGCCCGGGGGTCATGGGCCTGGTGCGGGCCTTGAGCTCGCCGGCGCTGAGCCGCCGGTTCTTCGGCAGCGGCGAGGGATCGGCCACGGTGAGGATCTGGCCGAAGCAGTAGCGGACCCGGCGGCAGGC
>DATIXO010000246.1:0-24873 GCA_035518495.1 Streptosporangiaceae bacterium | reverse complement strand
CGGCGGCCGACGCGGCCGAAAACCTGCTGCGGGCCGCGCTCGCCGGCGGAGCCGGTGCCGCCGGCCAGGCCTGAAGGCCGGGGCCCGCCCCGGGCGTGACCCGGGCCGTCGCGCCGGGATCCCGGCCGCGGGCCTCGGCTCAGCGCGCTGCCGGGCCGCGCCGTCACCGGAGTGCCAGCCGCTCGGCCAGCCGCCGCAGGGCGGGCGCCGCGTCCGCCAGTGCCCGCCGGTCCGGCTCCGTCAGCTCGGCCAGCGGCGCGATGGTGCGGGTCAGGAACGGCCGGTGCCTTCCAGCGCGGCCTCGGCGGTGCTACCGGGCTCGCCGCCCACCGCCTGCTCCTCGTGAACGAAGCGGGCGCCACGCAGCGCCGACACGAAGGCCGCGAGTGCGAGCAGCGCCATGGCCGTGGTGAACACGATGACCAGCCCGTGGTGGAACGGCTGGGATATCAGCTCCGGGAAGAACCGCTTGCCGGTCAGCGTGGCGACGTTGCTCGCGGGCAGGTGGGCCAGCACCCCGGTGGGACCGAGCAGCGTCTTCACCGGGTTGTAGCCGAGGAACGCGGCGAACAGGCTGCCCACCGGGGGCAGGCTGCCGATCTGGTGCGCGATCGCCGCGGGCACTCCCTGGGCCGTCAGGCCGCGGGTCAGGGTGCTGGGCAGGGTGGAGGCCAGCCCCGCGATCATGAGCGAGAAGAACACGCCGATCGACAGCACGAAGCCGGAGTTCTGGAAGGTGGCGAGCATGCCGGAGGCAGCGCCGCGCTGGTGCCGCGGGACGCTGTTCATGATGGCGGCCGCGTTCGGCGCGGAGAACAGCCCCATGCCGGCGCCGGCCAGGAAGATGAGCAGCCCGAAGGCCCAGTAGTGGAAGTTGGTCGGCAGCAGCAGCAGCCCGCCGAAGGCCAGCGCCGACAACAGCAGCCCACCGGAGGCGAAGGCGCGGGCGCCGTGCTTGTCCGACAGCCATCCCGACACCGGGCCGGAGGCGACGAAGCCGAACGTCAGCGGCAGCAGGTAGATGCCCGACCACAGCGGGGTGTCAGCGTAGTTGTAGCCGTGCAGCACCAGCCAGATGCCCTGCAGCCACAGGATGAGCATGAACTGCAGCCCGCCGCGGGCGATGGACGCGAGCAGGGTGGCCAGGCTCCCGAAGGCGAAGGCGCGGATGCGCAGCAGGTGCAGGTCGAACATGGGCTGCTTGACCCGCAGTTCGATGAAGCAGAACGCCACCAGCAGCGCGGCCCCGCCGAGCAGGCCGGTCAGCACCAGCGGGCTGGTCCAGCCCATGGTGTGCCCGCCGTAGGGCTGGATGCCGTAGGTGATGCCGGCCAGGATGCCGACCAGGCCGAGCGCGAACGTGACGTTGCCCAGCCAGTCGATCTTGGCCTTGGTCCGGACCCCGACCTCGCGCAGGCTCAGGTAGGACCAGATGGTGCCGCCGATCCCGATCGGCACCGAGACCAGGAAGACGAGCCGCCAGTCCACCGCGGCGAGCACGCCGCCCAGGATGAGACCGACGAAGGACCCGGAGATGCCCGCCACCTGGTTGATCCCCATGGCCGTGCCGCGCTGGTCCGGCGGGAACGCGTCGGTGAGGATCGCGGGGGAGTTGGCCATCAGCATGGAGCCGCCGACCGCCTGCACCACCCGCCACAAGATCAGCCAGAGCGCGCCGCTGGGGCCGGTGAACGGGTCGAACGGCAGCGCGAGCGCCGCGAGCCCGAAGATGGCGAAGCCCAGGTTGTACATGCGGACGCGGCCGTACATGTCGCCCAGCCGTCCCAGGGTCACCACCAGGACTGCAGAGACCAGCAGGTACCCCATCAGCATCCACAGCAGGTAGCTGATGTTGCCGGGGGTCAGCGGGTTGAGCTGGATGCCACGGAAGATCGCCGGCAGCGAGATGATCACGATGGACCCGTTGACCGTCGCGGCCAGGATGCCGAGCGTGGTGTTGGACAGCGCGACCCACTTGTAGTGGGTGTCACGCAGCGGCCCGCGGACGGACGGACGGCCGTTGCCCGTCCCGCCTGTACCAGCCCCGGTAACGCCCTGGCGAGCCCCGTCTCCGCTGGTTCCGTTAGCCGACTCGCCCACCTGGCAGTCTTCCCCTCGCCGCTTGATACTTGCTATCAGCAAACTAACAGAGGAACCGGGTTGCTGCCCAACGACCCGGATGCCTGCAGCCCGCTCACCGCCGCCCCGGTGCCGGGGCCTGGCCGGCCGCCCAGGGGCCCGCCGTCCGTGCCCGGTCACCGGCCGCTGGGTCCTGCGGTAAAGGCCCTGCGAAACGGCTGCCAGCGAAGCCATGCTAAAAAGCCATTCGGAACATTTTAGGAAATTTCTCCCCGAAATGGCAGTCTCAGCATGGCGGACGTGACACCCTGGCTGGGCGGGACGTGGCATCCTAGCTGGGCGGGCGGGGTGAGTGATCTTCTTGCCCGTCGCCGCGCTGCAGGGCATAGCGAGGACCGGGGAGCGGCCACGAGCACGGGAGACCCGTCCATGAGCAACGTGACCGGGCGCCCTGCCACGTTAGGGCGTGGCTCCGCTGCACCGTATGAGCCCTGGCCGGTTCCCCAGGGCCGGTGCCGGGTGCGCCACCGCGGGCGAGCGGGCCGGCGCCACCCGTGGAATCAGCCATGCTGCCGTGCGATCGCGGATCCCTGGGCGGTGCCCTGGGACAGAGAAGCCCGGTACGGGTGCAGCGGCCACAGCGGGAGCATGACGTGACGCCAGATCCGGGCAGGAAACCGGACGGCGTCCGCGAGCTGCCGTCCGGCGCCGGTGCAGGACCGGCCGGGCCGGGCTCCGAGCCGGCCCGCCCCGGTTCGGAGCCCGGCGCGCCCGGCCCGGAGGCCGCCCCGCGCGGTCCGGTGCCGGCCCCGTCTGCCCCTGAGCCTGCACCGCGCGGCCCGGGCCCTGCCGGGCACAGTACGGAACTGGTCCGTCTGCCTGCCGCCCGCCGCGGAGGGCCAGCCACCGGCCTGGTGCTGCCTGGCGGACGGCCGGGCCCGGCAGCGGCGGAGCCGGTGTTCGTGCTGTGCGCCGGCCGGTCGGGGTCGACCCTGCTGCGGTTCCTGCTCGATGCGCATCCCGAGCTCGCCTGCCCGCCGGAGACCAGGCTGGCCGCGATGTGTGCGCAGATGGCCAGCGTGTGGTCGCAGCTGGAGGGCTCGCCGCTGCCGACCGAACGGGTGGGCGGCCCGCCGGCCATTCCCGAGGCGGCGCTCGCCGGGATCCGGCAGACCATGACCCGGATGATCGTGCCCTACCTTGAGCGGCGGGGGAAGCGGCGCTACTGCGACAAGAGCCTGGGCGCCGCCGAGCACGCGGACGTGCTCCGTGCGGTTTTCCCGCGCGCGAAGTTCCTGTGCCTGTACCGGCACCCTATGGACGTGATCGCCTCCGGGATCGAGGCGTGCCCCTGGGGCCTCAACGGCTTCGGGTTCGACGTCTACGCGGATCGCTCTCCGCGCAACACGGTGATGGCGCTCGCCCAGTTCTGGGCGGCCAACGCGTCGCTGATCCTGGCGGTCGAGGAGCGCTTCCGCGACTGTTCATACCGCGTGCGTTATGAGGATCTGGTGGCCGATCCCGGGCAGGTGAGCGACGGGATCTTCCGCTTCCTCGGGATCCCGCCCGTGCCGGGCCTGCCGGAATCGTGCTTCACGGCGGATCGCGAGCGGGCCGGGCCGTCCGACTACAAGATCTGGCACACCTCGCGGATCGACTCCGGCTCCGTCGGCCGGGGATGGTCCGTCCCGGCGGCCCTGATCGGGCCATCCCTGACCGCGACCGTCAACGCCCTGGCAGACAAGCTCGGTTACCTGCCGATCGACGCCCAGTGGGGGGTCAGTGCGGTGGCGCCCGACCCCCGGCGGCCCGGGACCGGACCGGCGGCGGCGGGGCGGCCGGCCGGCCGGAGCGGGCAGGCGCCATCCGGCCTGCGGGTGGTGGTAGCGCATCTGCTGTCAGGGCTGGCCGGGCTGGATGAACGGTTCACCCAGCGGTGGCAACCCTGCTCGCTGGAAACGTTCATGGTGACGGTCACCACGGCGGAGGGCGGCGTGGCTGCCCGGTGGCGCGTTGACCTGAACACCCGGTCGGTCACCTCGGCGGACGGGCTGCCGCCCGGCGAGATGGCGGGGGCCCGCTGGGAGCTCACCGGTCCCACCGACCTGTGGGCGCAGGTGGTCCAGTGTCAGCTGAACCTCAGCGTGGCCCTGCGCCACCGGCAGCTGCGTTACGGCGACAACGGCGACCCGACGCCAGCCATGCTGAACAGGATCGCGATGCTGGCAGATCTGCTTGGCATCACGACGTGGCAACGGGCGCAGCCGCTCGCCGCCGGGGGAGGGCGGCCGGGTTCTGTGCCGCTGCCCCCTAGGCCCGATGTGGCCGCGCAGGCGGCACCACGCCCGCCGCACGCCAACGGCCCTGCGATCGCCAGCCGCCCCGCATACGCGGGACCAGCGCAGCTGCCCGGCCCGGCGCCGGTGCCGGGCCCGGCGCGCAGCCCGGCCCCTGTCACCCGCGCGGCGCCAGTGGGCGGCCCGGTGTACGGGAACGGCCCCGTGCCTGCCCGCGGTCCCGTGCCTGCCCGCGGTCCCGTGCCTGCCCGCGGTCCCGTGCCTGCTCGCGGTCCCGTGCCTGCTCGCGGTCCCGTGCCTGCTCGCGGCCCCGTCCCGCCAGCCCGGCCTGGCCGGGAACGCCGTGTGCCCGGCGCAGCGGCCGCCCAGCTGACCGGGCCCGGCCAGGCCGACCCGCTACCGCGAAGAACCCCAGCCGAGCAGGCCACCGCGCTGCTGCGCGCCGTGCCGCCCCAGGTCGGCCGGGCCGGCTGGCATGACGAGGTCGATCAGCCCACGGCGCTGCTGCGCGCGGCGCCACCCGCGGCTCTCTCGCCGTCGGCACTCCCCGCTGGCTGGGGCGACGGCCCAGACACGAGCGAGACGATCACCGTCATCGGCGCGATGGGCGCGGCCGCGGCCGCGGGCCGGCATGCCAGGCGGCCCGGCCGCGCCGGCGATCCGCCCCACACGGGCGATCCCGCCTACGCGGGCGATCCTGCTTACGCGGACGGTCCCGCCTACGCGGACGATCCCGCCTACG
Organism: Streptosporangiaceae bacterium; assembly: GCA_035518495.1. Taxonomy (GTDB): domain Bacteria; phylum Actinomycetota; class Actinomycetes; order Streptosporangiales; family Streptosporangiaceae; genus UBA9676. The sequence continues at coordinate 19,755 of DATIXO010000246.1, read as the reverse complement.
CGGCCCGCGCCGGGTACGGAGCCCCCCGGGCTGAGTACGAGGGCTCGCGAGATGGCGATGGCCGTGCCGCCTGGCTGGCCCGGCGGAACCGGGCCGCCGCCCGGCTACGCCGTAGATGGTGACGGGCCTGGTCGCGGACGGATATTTTCTTCAGGTGACGTCCCGGCCACTGCCCCGCGACCTGCGCGCGTCCGACGCTGACCGCGAACGGGTGGTGGCCGTCCTCGCCGAGGCGGCGGGGGACGGGCGGCTCACCCTGGATGAGCACACCGAACGGGTCCACCGCGCCTACCAGGCCCGCACCCTGGGTGAGCTCGCCCGGCTGACCGAGGATCTGGCCGCGCCGTCCGCGCAGCCGTTGCGGCTGGACGGGTCGCGCTCGGTGGCCGCGTTCTTCACGACCCAGCGGCGGGAGGGGCGCTGGGTGATGCCCGACCGGCTGGTGGTCACCGCCGTCGGCGGTCACGTCGTGCTTGACCTGCGCGAGGCGCTGCTGCAGGGACTGCACACCATCGTGCACGCCACGCTGGTCGGCGGGCAGCTGCACCTGCTCGTGCCCGAGGGCGTGCGGGTGGCCGTGGTGAGCGCGCGCTCCCCAGCCCGGACCGGGGCGGACCTGGAGCCGCGCCCCGCCGCAGCGGACGTCCCTGGCTCGCCCCTGGTCGAAGTGCGCGCGTTCACCGTGGCCGGGCGGGTGCGGGTGCACAAGCCCCGGCGCCCGGCCGCGCGGTGGCTGGGCTGGTCCCGGCGGCGGAGCCGCTGACCGTCGGCGGAACCCGCTCAGCAGGGGCTGTCGAAGTTGTACGCGCTGTAGGCGCGCAGCTTCCAGAGCTGGTGCTCGCTGGTGATCATCCGGGTGGTGCCCGAGCGCGCCCGCATGACCAGTGACTGGGTGGTCGCGCCCCCGGCCCGGTAGCGGACCCCGGCCAGCAGCTCCCCGTCGGTGATGCCGGTGGCCGCGAAAAAGGCGTCCTCGGACGCGACCAGGTCGTCGATCCCCAGCACCTGGCTGAGATCGTGGCCGGCCGCGATGGCCCGGTCGCGCTCGTCGTTGTCGCGGGGGGCGAGCCGGCCCTGGATCACCCCGCCCAGGCACTTGACGGCGCAGGCCGCGATGATGCCCTCGGGGGTGCCGCCGATGCCGAGCAGCAGGTCCACCCCGGTGCCGTCCCGGGCCGCCATGATGGCGCCGGCGACGTCGCCGTCGGTGATGAGCTTGATCCGCGCGCCAGCGGCCCGGACCTCGGAAATGAGCTGCTCATGCCGGGGCCGGTCGAGGATGACCACGGTGACGTCCTGCGGCGAGCAGCCCTTGGCCTTGGCCACCGCGCTGACGTTGTGCGATACCGGCGCCTCGATGTCCACCACATCCGCCGCGGCGGCCCCGGTCACCAGCTTGGACATGTAGAAGACGGCCGACGGGTCGTACATCGACCCGCGGGCACTGACGGCGAGCACCGAGATCCCGTTCGGCATGCCGTTGGCGGTCAGGCGGGTGCCGTCGATCGGGTCCACCGCGACGTCGCACTCCGGCCCGGTGCCGTCCCCCACCTGCTCGCCGTTGTAGAGCATGGGGGCCCGGTCCTTCTCGCCCTCGCCGATGACGACCACACCCCGCATCGACACGGTGTTGATGAGCTGCCGCATCGCCTCAACCGCCGCGGCGTCGGCGCCGTTCTTGTTGCCCCGCCCGACCCAGCGGCCCGCGGCCATCGCGCCGGCCTCGGTCACCCGGGCCAGCTCCAGCGCCAGGTTCCGGTCGGGCGCATGGCGCTCCGGTTCGGCGGTGATGGGCTGGTCTGGCTGGCCTGGCATGGCGGCTGTCTGGTCATCGGACATGGCTGACGCCTTTCCTCGGTGGCCGTGATGCGATCCTACGTATCAGGCCCAGGCCCGGTTAAACCCCCCGCGGGGGTGCGATCCGGTGGAGTCAGCGCCGGCCCGTCTAGCGGCCTAGAACGGCGCCGCGGAGTCGCCGGGCTCGTCCCGGGCGGGCAGGGCGGCCGCGAGCCGTGCCCGGGCGCCCTCCAGCCATTGCAGGCAGATGGCGGCGAGGTGCTCGCCCCGCTCCCAGAGCTGGAGGGATTCCTCCAGCGTGAGCCCGCCGCCTTCCAGCCGCCGGACCACCTCGATGAGCTCGTCGCGCGCCTGCTCGTAGGGCATCTCGGCGGAGGGGGCCGCCTCGGCTGGCTGGCCGCTGGCTGGCTGCTTGCGGGCGGGCTGGCCGCGCGCTGGCCCGCTGCGGCGTCCCGGCTGGCCTGGCTGGTCGGACACGGCTGACACTGAGCCAACCTAGCCGGCTGGCCGGCTGCCGGGCGCGGGACTCTGCGTGGCCGCCGGGGCCGGGCCGGTGGCCTGGACCGTCGCCGCCACCAGCTTCGCGTAGAGACGGGCGCCGGGCGGGCGGGGATGCACGCCATCCCCCCACAGCAGGCTGGTGTGGTGAGTGATCGTGGCCAGCCAGTTGGCGAGCACGACGTTGGGGTAGTCACGGGCGGCGGCGGCGAGCACCCGGTTGACCTCATGCTCCCAGGGCCGCGCCTCGTAGGTGTTGATGAGGACGAGTTCGCGGCGCGGGCCGACCTCGGCCAGCAGCCTGCGGACCTGACCTCTTGTCACGGTGCCGTTGGTGCCCAGGCCCACGATCACCACCCGGCGCAGCAGGCCGTCGGAAGCGAGGCGGTGGACCTCCGCCAGGCCCGCTGACATCTGCCGGCTCACCTGCGCGTCGATGTAGATGCCGGGCAGCGCCGCGTGAAGCTGGGCGGCGGAGGCGAGCATGACCGAGTCCCCGATCGCGGTGACCTGCCCGCCCTGGACCTTCCGGGGAACGGCGCCGCTGGGACTGGGCGACGGTGTGCCACCAGGCACGGGCACCTGGCCCGGCGTGGGCCGCGCGGGGCCGGTGGCCTTCCCCCGGGCCCGCTGCAACCTGGTCGCCGCGCTGATCTTTTCCCCCTGCGCGACCTGCCGCATCAGGCCGGACAGGCCGCTGCTGGGCGGGTGCAGGACGCCGTACCCGGCGGTGCACGCGACGGCCGCCGCGGCAACCGTCGCCAGCAGCGGCATGGCCCGCAGCGGGGAGCGCCGGGCCGCGCGGACCGACTCCGCCAGCGCCCGCTGGCAGCTGCGCAGCGTGGCCCGGAACCCGTCGCGCATGATGGGCGTTTCGATCCATCGCCACGACGCTGCCGCGAGCCCGATCGCCACCGCGGCCTCGATGATCCACAGCCAGACGCTGCCGGCCCGGCTGCCCGCTACCGCCACCGCGATCGCGATGACGGGCCAGTGCCACAGGTAGATGCCGTAGGAGCGGATGCCCAGCCAGCGCAGCGGCGGCAGGCTGAGCAGGCCGCTGATGGTCCCGGGGGTGGCGGCCGCGAGGATGAGGCCGCCAGCCGCCAGCGCCGCGATGACCAGCCCGGCCGGGTAGACAGCCGGATCGGCGCCGGAGAAGTGGCCGACCGCCCAGGCCAGCACCGCCAGCCCGGCCATGCCGATGAGGTCGAACCGGCGGGTGCGTTCGCCCGGGGCGGCGACGAGCCTGGCCAGCGGCCATGTCAGGGCCAGCGCCGATCCGACCAGGAGTGCGGTGGCATGGGTGTCGGTGCCGTAGTAGACCCGCGACGGGTCGGTGCCGGGGGTGTAGAGAAGGGCCATGAGCAGGGCTGAGGCGGCCGCGCCGAGCCAGGCGACGCTGGCGCGCGCCCGGCGGGTCTCCAGCACGAGCAGCACCAGGCCGAGGATCAGCGGCCAGGCCAGGTAGAACTGCTCCTCGATGGCAAGCGACCACAGGTGCTGCAGCGGCGGCGGCGGCCCGAACGCCGCGAAGTACGACAAGTGGTGCTGCGCCTCGTACCAGTTGCTCGAGTAGGTGACGGCCGCAGCCAGGGCGGGGCGGAGCGCGCCGAGCTGGCCCGGTTCGGTGACGGCGACCGCGGCGGTGACGGTGACCAGCACGACGGCCAGGGCGGGCAGGAGCCGGCGTGCCCGCCGGGTCCAGAAGCCGCGTAGGTCCAGCCGGCCACGGCGGGCCCGCTGGGCGACCAGCAGGTCGGTGATCAGGTAGCCGCTGAGGACGAAGAAGACGTCAACGCCGAGGAAACCGCCCGGCAGTCCGTGGATGCCCTCGTGGAAGGCCAGGACCACGAGAACCGCGAGGGCCCGCACCCCATCCAGGCCGGGTGCGCGCGGGCGGGGTGCGCGCTGCCTCGTAGCGGTGGCACGGCCGCGGCTGGCCGTCTGCTCCATCGCCAAGCCCGTTTGTCACCTCCCGGCTCGATACAGGGCTGCAGATCTTCGCCGTGCTGGTAAGTGAGAAACGCCATGGCGGGTGAGAGCGAGGGGATAACGCTACGCGTCCCTGGTGATACCCGCTGCCTTTTCGGCCGTTACGGTGAGCTGATCGGCCGCGAACCTGACCATGAGGGTTTCCCCGGCGGCGACGTCGGCGGCACGCCGGACGACCCGCCCGTCCGGCCGCTGCACGATCGCATAGCCACGCCGGAGGGTGGCCGCCGGGGACAGCGCGAGCAGCCGGCTCCCGATATGGCCCACATCGTCGGACGCGCGCTCAAGCCCGGCGGCGAAGCTGCGCCGGGACCGTTCGGTCAGGGCGGTGACGAGCTCCTCGTGCCGGTCGATCTCCCGCAGCGGATCCGCCAGCGCAGGCCGGGAACAGATGCCGGCCAGCCAGGACCCTTCGCGGTCCAGCCGGCCGGCCAGCGCCCGCCGCGCGCGTGCCCGGTGCTGGCCGATCAGCGCCAGCTGCTCGGCCACGTCCGGTACCACCCGCCGGGCGGCGTCGGTGGGCGTGGACGCGCGGACATCGGCGACCAGGTCGAGCAGCGGGGTGTCCTGCTCATGGCCGATCGCGCTCACCACCGGCGTCTGGCACGCCGCGACGGCCCGGATCAGGGTCTCGTCGGAGAAGGGCAGCAGATCCTCGATCGAGCCGCCGCCCCTGGCGATGACGATCACCTCCACGGCCGGGTCCGCGTCCAGGCGGCGCAGCGCTTCGGTCACCTCGGCGACGGCGTAAGGGCCCTGGACCGCGACCTCCTCTACCCGGAACCTGACGGCCGGCCACCTCGTCGCCGCGTTGCGCTGCACATCGCGCTCGGCCGCCGAGTCGCGCCCGCAGATCAGGCCGATGGTGGCCGGGAGGAAGGGCAGCGGCCGCTTGCGCTCGGCCGCGAACAGGCCCTCCGCGGCCAGTGAACGCCGGAGCCGGTCCAGCCGGGCCAGCAATTCACCGATGCCCACGGCCCGGATCTCGGTCGCGGTCAGGGAGAACGAGCCCCGGGCGGTATTGAGGTCAGGCTTGGCCCACACCACCACCCGGGCGCCCTCGGCGGGCGGCGGGTCCGCCGAGTCGAGCACGGCCCTGGCGCAGATCACCCGCACCGAGACCGCCGCCACCGGATCGCGCAGGGTCAGGAAGGCGGTCCCGCCGCGCCTGGTCAGCTCGGCGATCTGGCCTTCCACCCAGATCCGTCCCAGCCGGGCGACCCACTCCCCGGCCAGCCGCAGGACGGTGCGGACCGGGACCGGTGACTCTGCGGTGGTCTGCAGTGGCATGGCGGCAGCGGTGGCGGGCCCGGCGGCCCGGTGTCAGCCCGCCTCGTCCTCGATCTTGGCCAGGCGCCGCTCGAACATGGTGATCACATCGCCCCGCTGCGCATGTGCCTTCTCGTAGGCGAGCAGGGACTGCACATCAGCGGCGTCGAGCCCGCGCAGCCGGGCGCGGAGTGAGGGGACCGAAAGGCCGTCGTAGCCGGGGATCGGCGCAGCCTGGGCAGCGGCGGCGGGCGGCGTCGGTTCCGCGGCCGGGGGTGCCGCCGCCGCGGGCCTGTCGTCCGCCGCGGCCGGCTTGGCCGCGGCGGCTGCCTTGGTGGCGGCCGCCCGCTGGGCGGCCGGCTTGGCGGTGGCTGCCTTCGGCTTGGCGGTGGCTGCCTTTGGCTTGGCCGCCGCTGGCTTGTCAGCGGCTGTCTTCGCGGTGGCTGTCTTCGCGGTGGCTGTCTTCGCCGTGGCAGCCTTGGGAGCGGCCCCCTTCGGGGCTGCCGCCTTGGCAGCAGCCGGCGGGGCGGCGGGCGCGGAACGCTCGCGCAGCAGCGCGACGTTGCCATTGCCGTTCGCGGGCTGCTGCGCTGGCTGCGCGGCGCCGGCCGGTGTCCGGCCGGCCGGGGCGGGCGGTGTGGATTGCTCCTGCATCTGGCCCCGGAGCTTGTCAACGGCCATCAGCAGCTGGCCGATTCCGGCGAAAACCGCGCGCAGCGCCACGGCCGGGGCCTCTTTGATGCGGTCGGTTTTGATGCGGTCGGTGTGTGGGATGGGCATTTCGTGATCTCCCTACATGCATGTCTGCGCGTGCCGTCGCGCCCCTGCCGCGTCCCCCGGCTTGGCGCGCGCGGGTGGCCGCTGCCGCGGTGTGCTTACCTTAATTCTTGTCCAGGCCATACCAAATTCCCGTCCGGGACATACCGCGCAGCGGGCGGCGCCGGATGCCACCGGTGATGGCCGCGCGGCGGGGCGCCGGGCCATCGCGCCAGTCTGCCACCATTCCAGCGTGCCACCATGCCGGACTGGCCGCTGGCGGGCTCCTTTACCATGAGAGGCATGCCCGCAACGACCCGACGTGTCCTGCTCGCCAAGCCCAGGGGCTACTGCGCCGGGGTCGACCGCGCCGTGCAGACGGTCGAGCTGGCACTGGAGCGTTACGGCGCCCCGGTCTACGTACGCAAGCAGATCGTCCACAACAAGCATGTGGTGGCGGCGCTGGAGCAGCGCGGCGCCGTGTTCGTGGACGAGGCGGCAGATGTCCCCGAGGGCGCGGTGGTGGTCTTCTCCGCGCACGGGGTGGCGCCGCAGGTCCGGGCCGAAGCCAAGGCGCGCAGCCTGCACACCATCGACGCGACCTGCCCTCTGGTCACCAAGGTGCACAGCGAGGCGCGGCGGTTCGCCGCCCAGGGGTACGACATCCTGCTCATCGGCCACGAGGGCCACGAGGAGGTCGTCGGCACGACCGGCGAGGCGCCGTCGCACATCCAGCTGGTGGACGGGCCCGAGGACAGCGCCAGCGTGCAGGTGCGCGACCGTGCCAAGGTGGTCTGGCTGTCCCAGACCACGCTGTCGGTCGACGAGACCGTCGAGACCGTCGCCGCGCTGCGGCAGCGGCTCCCGACGCTCATCGACCCGCCCAGCGACGACATCTGCTACGCCACCCAGAACCGGCAGGCGGCGGTGAAGCGGATCGCGGCCGAGTCGGACCTGGTCATCGTGGTGGGCTCGCAGAACTCCTCCAACTCCGTGCGGCTGGTCGAGGTGGCGCTCGACGCTGGCGCTGGCGCCGCCTACCTGGTGGACGACGCGCAGTCGATCGAGCCGGCCTGGCTGGAGGGCGTGAGCACGGTCGGGCTGAGCAGCGGCGCGTCGGTGCCGGAAGACCTGGTGGCCGGCGTGCTTGAGCATCTCGCCGGCAGCGGCTTCGACCACGTCGAGGAGGTCGAGGCGGTGGAGGAGCGGATGGTCTTCGCGCTGCCGCACGAGCTGCGGCCCGGGAAGCGGGCGCGCTAGCTGGCGCTGGGCGGCGCGTCCTGCGCTGCCAGGCCAGGATCCGGGCTGGTGGCACTGGGCGGTGCATCCGGGGAGCGAACCGCAGCGTCCAGGTCCGGGGGCAGCGTGTCCTGATCGCGGGGCGGCGCAACCTGGGCACGCGGCGCGTCCTGGGCACGGGGCGCGCCAGGCGCGGCCGGGCCAGCGCGCGGGCCTGCCGCGGGGGCGGGCCAGCGCGCGGCGGACCGCAGGTCAGCCCGCAGCTCACGGACGCACTCGCGCGCGCCGCGCGCCCAGGCGATGACCAGGTTCAGCGCCGTCCCGGCGAGCAGCCACGGCGCCGCTCCCGCCAGCGTGACGGCCACGCCCTCGGCGGTGGACAGCGCCACGTTCCCGGTCGCGGTTCCCGCCTTCACCACGACCAGCGCGATGCCGAACAGCAGCGGCGGGGCGATCATCACCGGCAGCAGATCATCGCGCCTGACATAGAACGCGGCGGCGGCGGTGCCGGCCGCGAAGGACGCGCCCGCCAGTACCGCCCAGCCCAGCCAGGAGGCGGCGAGCAGCCCCAGCGCGAACACGGCCAGCATGCCCACGACGGCCCCGCGCCCGGTGAGCTGGGCCTGGGTGGCGTGCGGCTGCGTCTGCCCGGGCACCCCTGCCCCCTTCCGCGCTGCTGCCGTCTTCCGCAGAATTCTCTCTCGCCGCGCGTCCGCCACGGGTCATTGACGACGGGCGTTTCGGCATCGCCGCCCGGGCTTGCGGCAGCGGCGGTCAGTCGCCGGCCCCGCGGGGGGCTTTCGCCCGCATGACGCGGGGCAGCAGCCGGCCGATGGGCACGAGCAGGATCCACGTGAACGGCGCCACGCCCGGAGCGGCGAACGCCACCGGGATCGACAGCCCGAACACGATCGGGGTCGGCAGCAGCTGGGCCAGCTCGTAGCGGCGGAACGCGGGGGAGACGCTGGCCGGGACCAGGCCCTTGGCGTGGGTGGCGTAGAGCCAGATCGCCAGCTCCACCAGGCCAGCGGCGGCCACGCAGGCGGCGTAGAAGACCGGGGCGGCCGGTGCCCTGGTGTTGCCCGCGAACAGCAGCGCGGTCGGGTAGGGCAGGAACGCGATCGTGCCGAGGAACAGGAGGTTGAGGAAGATGAGCGGGCGGTCCAGCGCCGTGATGTATCGGAACAGGCGGTGATGGCCCATCCAGAACAGGCCGATCACCAGGAAGCTGATGGTGAAGCTGAGGATCTTGCTGCGAGACTCGTAAAGCTGGTGACCGGCGTTGACCACGATCTCGGGCACCCGGATGTCCACCACCAGCAGCGTGATGGCGATGGCGAAGACCGCGTCGCTGAAGAACAGCACTCGGTCGTACTCCAGGTTCCCGGCGATGGAGAGCGGGTTCAGCGCGGTACGGCCACGCTGCGGGGCGCCGCCTTCCCCCGGCGGAGCGTCACCCGCCCTGGCCAGGGGCTCACCGCCGTCCGTTATCACCAGCCGGACCTTTCATCCGTGACCCGTCGTGACCAGGCTGCCCGGCCGCGGCCGGGCCGGCTCACCCGCGCGGCCGGCTCAAGCCCGCCTGTCCGCTGCCGCTACCCGGCCTCGCTACCGTACCGGGCTCCGCTACGGTAGCGGGCGGCGGTCAGCCCGGCCGGATCGGGGGACCCGCTCAGCTCCGGCGGATCCACCGGCCCGCCCCGGTCGCCGGCGCCCGCACCGGCCGCGATCTCGGCGGTGAGCTCCGGCGCGGACAGGGCCCGCGCGGTCTCCTCCACCAGGGCGGGCCGCTCCAGCGCGGCGTCGACCAGCCCCAGCTGGCTGAGGCGCCGGGCGCTCACCAGCACCCTGCTCTCCAGCGAGCCGACCGTCTGGTTGTAGGTGGCCACCGCGCTGGTCAGCGCCTTGCCGAGCTTGTCCACGTGCCTGCCAAGACCGGCTAGCCGGTCGTACAGCTCCCGGCCGGCGTCGAACACGGCCCGGGCGTTCTCCGACAGCGCCGCCTGCTGCCAGGCGTACTGGGCGGTCCGCAGCATGGTGACCAGCGTGGTCGGGGTGGCGATGTGCACCTTGCGCGCCATCGCGTGCTCCAGCAGCTCGGGATCCTGCTCCAGCGCCGGGGCCAGGAAGGCCTCGCCCGGGATGAACAGCACCACGAACTCCGGTGCCGGGCTGATCGCCGTCCAGTACGCCTTGGCGGCCAGCTTGTCCACGTGCTCGCGCAGGTGACGGGCGTGCGCGGCCAGCCTCGTCTGGCGCACCGATTCGTCCGCGGCCTCCGCGGCCTCCAGATAGGCGGCGAGCGAGACCTTGGAATCGACGACGATGTTCTTGCCGCCGGCCAGCCGCACCACCATGTCCGGCCGCAGCGCGCCGTCGTCGGTGGCCACCCCCACCTGCTCGTCGAAGTCGCACCGGGGGCTCATGCCGGCCATTTCCACCACCCGGCGCAGCTGCATCTCGCCCCAGCGGCCCCGGGCCTCCGGCCGCCGCAGCGCGGTGACCAGCGCCTGGGTCTCGGCCCTGAGCTGCTCCGAGCTCTGGCGAGCGATGTGCACCTGCTCGGCCAGCGCGGCGTGCGACCGCACCCGTTCCGCGTCCGAGTCCCTGAGCTGCGCCTCCACCCGCGCGAGCGTCTCCTTCAGCGGCCCGACCAGGTTCTCCACCGCGGCGCGGCGGGTCTCCAGCTCACCGGCGGCCTTGGCGTTGGCCGCGTCCAGCCGCCCCTCGGCCATCTCCAGGAACCGCCGCGTGCTGGCGTCGAGCGCCTGCGCCGACAGCGACTCGAACCGTTCGGCGAGCTGACCCTCGACCAGCGCGGCCCGCTCGCCGGCGGCGCGTGCGCGTTCCTCCGCCGCGCTCGCCCGGGCGGCCAGGCCGGTGGCGGTTCCCGCCTCCCGGCTGCGGGCGAAAAGGAATCCGAGCACCGCCCCGAGGGCGATGCCCATGAGCACAGCCAGCAGCGAGATCACGCTCATGCGCCGCATCCTCCCAGCCGGGTGTGACACTCACCGGCGGGCCGCGCGGGCGAACGGGGGGCGGGAGCCCAATTAGACTCGCGCGGGTGAGCCTGTCCATCGGCATCGTCGGCCTGCCCAACGTCGGCAAGTCCACCCTGTTCAACGCGCTGACCAGGGCGAGCGCGCTGGCGTCGAACTATCCCTTCGCGACCATCGAGCCGAACGTGGGCATTGTCGGCATCCCCGATCCACGGCTGGCCGTGCTCGCCCGCATGTTCAGCTCCGCGCGGATCGTCCCGGCCACCGCCCGGTTCGTGGATATCGCGGGCCTGGTGCGCGGCGCGTCCCAGGGCCAGGGCCTGGGCAACCAGTTCCTGTCGCACGTCCGGGAGACCGACGCGATCTGCCAGGTGGTCCGGGTTTTCGCGGACCCGGACGTGAGCCACGTCGATGGCGAGGTGTCGCCGGAGCGCGACATCGACACGATCGCGACCGAGCTGATCCTCGCCGACCTGCAGACGCTGGAGCGGGCGGTGCCACGGCTCGCCAAAGAGCTCAGAGCCGGAAAGGATGCGCAACGAAAGCGCGTGGCGGACGCCGTTGCCGCCGCGCAGCGCCTGCTGGATGACGGGACGACCCTGTACGCCGGGGCCGCCGGGGCCGGGATCGAGCTGGCGGACCTGGCCGAGTTCCACCTGCTCACGGCCAAGCCGTTCCTGTATGTGTTCAACACCGACGAGGCCGGCCTGCAGGACAAGGTGGCGCGGGACGCGCTCACGGCGCTGGTCGCGCCGGCCGAGGCGATCTTCATGGACGTGAAGACCGAGGAGGAGCTCGCCGAGCTGCCGGAGGACGAGGCGGCGGAGATGGCGGCCGGGCTGGGCCTCGGCGAGCCAGGCCTGTCCCGGCTGGCCAGGGCCGGGTTCCACGTGCTGGGCCGGACCACGTTCCTGACCGCCGGGCCGAAGGAGACACGGGCCTGGGAGATCCCGGTCGGCGCCACCGCCCCGGAGGCGGCCGGGGTGATCCATTCCGATTTCCAGCGCGGCTTCATCAAGGCCGAGGTGGTGTCGTACGACGACCTGGTCGCCGCGGGCTCGGTGGCGGCCGCCCGCGCCGCTGGCAAGGCGCGCATCGAGGGCAGGGACTACGTGATGCGCGACGGCGACGTGGTCGAGTTCCGCTTCAACGTATGAGCGCCAACCCCCGCGTGCCGGGAATGCCTGTTCACCATCGCGTTCATGTTCCTGCTGTTCCCGACGGGGACGCTGCCATCGCGGCGTGGATGAACGAGCGCGGGTAGGGCCACTTACCCTTCAGCCGTAGTGCTTCAGGCGTGGCCACAGGGCCGGCCAGCCGGCCGCCGGGCCGGTGCAGACGCCGATCCGGATGCCGGTCCAGTCGTTGTGCACGTGGTACGGGGCGTCGTAGGTGGTCAGCAGGCGGCAGCTCGCGAAGTACGGCCGCAGCATGCCGAGCCCGTCGACCGCGAGCACGGTGCGGTCGGAGGCGTGCCCGGGGCCCCACATCCAGAAGGCGTTGTGGCCGGAGAGTACGGGCGGCAGGTGGTCCGAGGTGCCCAGCACGTCGAGTGCGGCGGCTTCTCCGTAATATCCGGTGAAGATCGAGGTGGGCCGCTGGCCCGCGCGCGCCAGGGCCGCGTCCTGCGCCGCGACCGCGCGGGTGAGCTGCGGCCAGCCGATGCTGTCCCCGACGTCGGAGTGCTGGGCTGAGGCCGGCAGGGCGTGCACCTGGCCGGCTGGCACGATCGGCAGCACGAGCGGCAGGATGATCGCCACTCCCACCAGGGGCGCGGCGACCACGGCACCTCGCCGCAGCCGCGGCCGGCGGCCGCGGGCGATCCAGCGCTCGGCCGCCAGCGAACCCGCCGCCAGCAGCGCCGGCACCGTTCCGTCGGCGTAGTACACCTTGCCGGGCACCCAGGCCAGCACGTAGACGACGGTGAGGGTGGCGGCGACGGCGATGAACCGCAGCTCTGGGGCCCGCCAGAGCGTGACGAAGCCCGCGACGAGCAACGGTGCGAGCAGCAGCCCCGGATAGATGAGCTGGGCCGGCAGCCCGCCGAGGTAGTCGGCCGCGGTGCTGTTCTGCTGGTGCAGGGCGGAGGCCATGGCCAGCTGCGGCCACCCGTGCGTGGCCTGCCAGACGACGTTGGGCGCCAAGATGACCGCGGCGAGGCCGGCCCCGAGCCACGGCCACCTCGTGCGCAGCACGGAGCGGTGCCCTGAGACCAGGATCCCGGCAGCGAGGCCGGCCAGCAGCAGGACCATCAGGTTGTTGTCCTGCAGCCCGGCACCGGCCGCGGCGCCCGCGCCCAGCCACCAGCGCGGCCGGTGGCGCAGCAGTGCCGTGGTGACGCAGAGCAGCACCGCCGCCCAGGCCAGCAGCTCCAGCGGCGTGGTGTTGCCGATGTGGTCGGCGCCGATGAGGATCGGGGCGCACGCCGTGGCGAGGGCGGCGAGCACCCGGCCGAACCGGCCCGCGCCGAACAGCGCCGCGAGCCTGGCGGCGATGGCCACGACCGCCCCGCCGGCCAGCGCCGGGATGATCCGGATCGCCGTGGGGCTGACACCCAGGACGCCAGTGACCCGGTTGAGCAGCGGAACGAGCGGCGGCTGGTCCACGTAACCGAACGCGAGGTGATGCCCGGCCACGATGAAGTACAGCTCGTCCTGCTGGAAGCCGTAGCGGCCACTCACCGCGAGCTCGGCCACCACGAATACGGCGGCGATCACCCAGGCGAGGGCCGGTATGCGGTCGGAGTGAGCGGCCGGTGCCTGCGGTGCCGGCGTGACCGCCGGTGCGGCGGCCGGAGGGGTGCCGTCCGGCGGGGTGGGCCTGGCGGAGCTGGAGGGCTGGTTCATGACGATGCCTCCCGCGGTGTGCTGTCAGGAAGTCCCCCGGCAGGCCGCCCGGATGTTGTTGCCTTTTTAAACTGATATCACTATGCTAGACATGTAATATCAGCCATGTCAATCGGAGGTGGTGGCTATGAGCACACAGGCTACGGCCGCAGCGGGCCAGGGGCTGGCATCCGTGCCAGTGGCCGAGCAGGAGGCCTGGTCAACGCGCGGCGTCAAGGTCCTGGCAGCCGGCGTCGCGGCGGTGCTCGCAGGCATCGCACTGGTGTGGTACTCGACCAAGCACACCGGTGACACCGCCACGGCCCTGGTCTGGGCAGGGGTCATCGTGCTGCTCACCGCCGCGTTTCTGCTGGCCGGCCTGACGCCCGTCGCCCCGGGTCAGGCGCGCGTCATCCAGCTGTTCGGCAAGTACCGCGGCACGGTACGCGATCCCGGGCTGCAGTGGGTGAATCCGTTTACCCACCGGATCAGGGTGTCCACCAGGATCCGCAACCATGAGACCGCGCAGGCCAAGGTCAACGACGCCGACGGCAACCCGATCGAGATCGCCGCCGTGGTTGTCTGGCAGGTTCAGGACACGGCCAAGGCCACCTATTCCGTCGATGAGTACACGAAGTTCGTGGCCATCCAGACCGAGACCGCGGTCCGGCACATCGCGTCCCGCTATCCGTACACCAGCCCCCTCGAAGGCGCGCTCTCGCTGCGCGACAACGCGGAAGAGATCACCCAGCGCCTGTCGGCCGAGATCGCGGAGCGCGTCCGGCCGGCCGGCGTGGCCATCATCGAGTCGCGGCTGACCCGGCTGTCCTACGCCGCCGAGATCGCGCAGGCAATGCTGCGCCAGCAGCAGGCCAATGCCGTGGTGGGCGCGCGGCGGCGGATCGTCGAGGGAGCGGTCGGCATGGTCCAGCTGGCGCTGCAGCGGCTGGAGGAGGAGGGCGTGGTCCAGCTGGATGAGGAGCGCAAGGCCGCGATGGTGTCGAACCTGCTGGTGGTGCTGTGCAGCGAGCAGGCCACCCAGCAGGTCGTCAACACCGGCTCTCTCTACCAGTGACGGCGGGCACGGTAACGCGGTGACCGAGCGCAAGGGCATACTGCTGCGGCTGGACCCGGCCGTCCACGACGCCTTGGCCAGATGGGCCGCTGACGAGCTGCGCAGCACCAACGCCCAGATCGAGTTCCTGCTCCGCCGCGCCCTGGCCGACGCCGGCCGGATGCCGAGCCAGGTGGGGCAGATGCGCAGACCGGGCCGGCCGCCACGCGGCGCCCGGCCTGGCTAGCGCACGGGGGCGGGGCGGGTGGTGGCCATCGGCCACCCGGGCCCCTTGCCCGGCTACGGCGAGTAGAACTATTGTTCGTTTTGTATGGCTTATGCATTGATGTCCATGACGCGCGCGGGCCTGGCTGGTGCGCTGGGTGCTTAACGGGGGCGGAGTGCACCCCGGTCCTGGACGGACGGGATGCGACACGCTTACGGAAAGTGATCGCCAGGCCCTGGCCGGAGGGCGGGCGGCCGCCCTGTCCCGCTGGTCTGGATCATCGCAGGTCAGAGGGGGTGTTCGAAGCGTATTCGGAGTGGCAACAGTGCGTCATCGCAGGTCGGTGGCCGAATTGTCATACTCTGCACATGCCAAAGGACTCCCCGGGCAGGCCGTTATGACGCAGAATGGTGCACTGACGGACAAGGAGAGCGCCGCAGCGCTACGCGCGCGCGGGAGCCGGGGCCGGAGGTGCGATGGTTCGTAGGTCAACCGTCGATCGCAGTCCGCAATCAGATGTATACGGCGCGGACTACGCTGCGGGGACCGGGGACCTGACGCAAGGCGGCGGGAAGAAAGACCGTTCCGCCCGGGGCTGGCGTGGCGCCGGCGGGCGCTGGCTGGTCTGGGTATTCCGGATCGTGGTCTGGGCTGTGCTGCTCCTGATCGGCTACCGCGGCGTGACGGCGATCATGCAGGGGGAGACGGCCAGCACCACCGCACCCGCGCCCGCGGCCAGCCCCGGCAGCAGCTTCCCCTCGGCGCTCGCGGGCGCCTATGCGCTGCAGTTCGGCCAGGTGTACCTGAACGCGGACCCCGCCACGGCCAGCCAGCGTGCCAGCGAGCTGGCAGCCTTCCTGCCATCGGGCGCCGATCCGCAGCTCGGCTGGAACGGGACCGGGACGCTGCGGCTGCAGTCGGAGCAGGTCGCCGGCATCGCCGTGCAGGACGCCCAGCACGTGGTGGTGACGCTGCTCGCGCGGGTCAACGGGCAGCTGATGGAACTGGGCGTGCCGGTCTACTACGCGAACGGGGCGCTGGCGGTCTCCGGCGAGCCCGCCTGGCTCCCCGCGCCCGCGAAGGCTTCGGTGCCCACGCCCGAGGCGCCCAGCACCGACACGGCCACCCAGGCGGAGCTGACGAGCCAGCTGCCCGCCTTCTTCCAGGCCTACGCCAGCGGGGATCAGGTCACGATCGACCGGTTCCTCGCCCCCGGCGCCCACGTGACCGGGCTGGGCGGCGAGCTGACCTTCGGCTCGCTGGCCGGGGTCACCGTCCCAGCGGGCGGGCAGACCCGCCACGTCGTCGCGACGGTGGTGTGGCGTGTCCCGAGCCAGGCCAGCCCGGCCCAGACCGCGCAGCCCGCCGCCGGGCTGGAGATGAGTTACGCGCTGACCATCGTGCAAAGGAGCGGGACCTGGTACATCAGTGGCATCGGCCCGTCGCTCCAGCCTGCGGGGTCGTCGTGAGCATAACCTTGTCGGCTGCCGAGCCATCCGCATCCCCGCAATCCCTCATACCCGGAGTAGACCGATGTTCCATTACCTGACCGCGGCGGCCCCGCTGTCGCTGAGCACCTCCGGTCTCGTGTCCTACCTGCAGGGTCTTTTCGGGCCGCTGTTCCTGGGGATCGTGGGGATTGTGGCGCTCTTCTTCCTGTTCACCCGCGAGATCATCCGGTTCGTCCAGTTCATGGTGCTCGCGGTCGCTATTGCCGTGGTCTTCTACACGCCGAGTATCGTGCAGACCCTGGCTCAGGGCATCGCCAAGGCCTTGGGCGTCCACTGACCTCGGCTCCAGCGGAAGGAGAAACGACTGGTGGAGCTGCCCACCTACACCAGCATCTGGCGGATCGAGAAGCGGCTGTACAAGCTTTACGATTTCCGGCTCCCGATGCCCTTGCCGGTGGGCCAGATTGCCGTCTTCACCGCCATCACGGTGCCGTACGTGATTCTCCTTACGCTGGCCGGGGTGCCGTTCAGCCACAGCCTGTTCTGGCTGTATGTGCTGCCACCCGGCGTCCTCACCTGGCTGGCGACCCGGCCGGTGCTGGAAAGTAAGCGCCTGCCAGAACTGATCATTTCCCAGGTGCGTTACATCGGCGAGCCGCCGGCCTGGTCCCGGATGACGCCCCACGCCGAGAAGGACGAGATCATCGTGGTCGGGCGGGTGTGGCGGCGCGGCCGGTCCCTGCCTGCCGTGGAGCCCGCTGCCGAGCCTGCCGCGGAGCCCGCTGCCGAGCCCACCGCCGTGCCCGCGACCGGGCGGTCCGCCGTGCCCGCGGCTGTGGCTGCTGCCGGGCCAGCCGCCGCCCGGCCGCCCGAGTGGGCAGCCCGCCGGCGGGTCCGCGCGCCCGCGCCGGGCCAGGCAGCGCCCGTGCCCGGCAAGGCGATCGGCCTGGTGCGGGTGCCGGCCGCCGCTGAGCCTGCCGGGCCGGCCCGCGCCGCCGTGCCAGATGCCGGCCGGGCGCAGGGAGTCCGGTCCGCCGCGGCCGCGGCGGACCCCGCTGGCCCCGCTGGCCGCCCCGTGGGCCGCGGGCCCGTGCCGGCCTCGTTCGGCGCCGCCGCGCCAGCCGCGGCGCCTGCCCCGGCGGCTCCTGCCCCGGCGGCTCCTGCCCCGGCGGCTCCTGCCCCCGCCAGTCCTCCGGCCCGCCCCACCGGCCCTGCTCCAGCCGGCGCCCCTGCTCCAGCCAGCGTCCCGGCCCCGGCCGGTGCCGCTGGCTCTGCCGGTGCCGCTGCCAGTGCTCCCGCCGCGGCGGCGCCCGCGGCCCCAGCGCCGGTTCGTGACGCGCCCGCGCCCGGCACCGGTGACGCGCCGGCTCCGCGGGCCGCGCGGCCCGCCGGGCCGCCGCCGGTGGTGGTCGTGCCCGTGCAGCAGGGCCCGGCCGGCCCGCCCACGGTGCGGCCGCGGACGGTCGAGCGGGCGCTGGGCGGCCCGGCCGATCAGCGCAGCACGAACTGGCGCGATCAGCTCGTGCTCGTGCCCGGCGGGGTCGGGCCCGGCCGCCCCGATCATGACAAGCGTGACCGGGCCCGCGCCGTCCTGCCGATCAGCGGCTCCCGGCTGGTGGCGGTGGTGGGCTGCACCGTCGGCGCCGGCCAGACGGTGACCACGCTGATGGTCGCCGACCTGCTCGCCAGCCTGCGCTCCGAAGCGGTGGCGGCGCTCGACCTCAATCCCGGCCCGGCCTCCCTCGCCGAGCTGGCCGCACCCCGGCCCTCGCTGGCGGTCAGGTCGCTGATCGCCGGGCAGATTCCCCCGGCCCGGGCAGGCCACCAGCCCCGCGGGCGGGGCCAGATCGACGTGTTCGTCCCCCAGGTCCGGGGCGACGGCGCGCTGGACATGGGCGACCTGGAGTACCCGCGGATGTTCGACGCGGTCGCTGACGGCTACCCGATCACGCTCGCCGACCCGGGCGCCACCGCGGTGGCCCGGGTGCTCAGCGCCGCCGACCAGCTGGTGCTCGTCGCCCCCGCCAGCCCCGACGCCGCGCGGGCGCTGGCCATGACCCAGGAATGGCTGGGCAGCCACGGCTACGACGCGCTCAGCGCCAACTCGATCGCGGTGGTCAACGGGCTGTCCAAACGCAGCATGCCGCATGCCGAGCAGGCGGAGCTGGTGGTCAGGGGCAAGTGCCGGGCGATCGTCCGGGTGCCGTGGGACGACCACCTGGCCGAGCCGCAGACCGAGCGGGGGATCAGGGACAGCCTCGACCCGGCCGCCGCGGAGTCCCGCCTCGGCCAGCTGCGCCCGCCGGTCCTGCGGGCCTACACCGCGCTCGCCGGGGTGCTCGTCGCCGCCCTCACCGCCAGCCCGCAGCGGCGGAGGGCGCCCAGATGACCGGACGCACCCGGGGCCGCAGCCGGATGAGCGTCCGCTACTTCGATGACCGGATCCTGCTGAGCGAGGGCCACGCCTGGGCGTATTACCGCCTGCCGACCCACGCCTACGAGTTCACGACCCCGCTTGAGCGGGAGGCGCTGGCGATCAACAACACGGTGGCGCTGGCGGCCATCCGGCTGCCCGACACCGAGGCGCACCTGCGGATCGCGCACCGGTCCTACCCGGCGGCGGAGTGGGCAGCGAGGCTGGACGCCACGTCCGACGGCGGCCCGGGCTGGCGGGACTATCTGGACGAGATGTACCGCCACGTGTGGGCGAAGGACTTCTGGACCAAGGAGGTCTACCTGGGGGTGCGGCTCGGCCAGCGCGGCATGCGGGCCCAGCTGCAGGGCGGGATGTTCTCCCAGTTCCTGTCCGCCTACCGGACCAGCGAGCAGGCGCTCGGCCTGACCGATGAGGCGGTGTCCGCCAGCGAGCTGGCGCGCTGGACCGAGCAGTCCGAGCGGCTCGGCCGGGCGCTGTCGGCCAGCGCCGTACGCGCCCGCCACGCGACCAGCGACGAGATCGCCTGGCTGTTCCGGCACTCGCTGGCGGGCACGGTGGGCGACCCGCCGCCGTCGGCGGCCCGCCGCCGCACCTGGGGGGCGGGGGAGATCGAGGCGCTGCTGGAAGGCCAGGTGGGCAACGGCCGCACGATGCTGCGGCTGGATCACCCGGCAGGGGAATCGCACGTGGCGTTCCTGTCCTTCTCCCGCTTCCCTGACGTCATGTCGTTCCCCGACGGCGAGCCGTGGCTGCATTTCGCCGACTCGCTGCCGTTCCCGGTCGAGATCAGCTCCCGGATGCGGCTGATCCCCCCGGCGAAGGCCAGCAAGGACGTCGGGCGCAGGCTCGCCCATGCCAGGGACATGGACGCCCACATCCGGGAGGCGGGGGTCGACCTGCCGCTGGCGCTCGCCGAGCAGCTCGAGGCGGCCCGGATGCTGGAGCACGGGATCACCAAGGAGCGGCTGCCGTTCGTGTACGGGTGGCACCGGCTGAGCGTGAGCGCGCCCACCCGGGAGCTGTGCCAGCGCCGGGTCGAGGCGGTGGTCGAGCACTACCGCGACATCGGCATCGACGTGGTCAACTCCACCGGCGACCAGTTCTCCCTGCTGTGCGAGTCGCTGCCAGGCGACCACGTGCGGCTGTCGTCGTACGTGCAGCGCCAGCCGCTGTACACCATCGCCGGCGGCGTGCCGACGGCGACCGTGG
>DATIXO010000245.1:0-23466 GCA_035518495.1 Streptosporangiaceae bacterium | reverse complement strand
TGTCGCCGCACCTAGTACTTGACTCCTACACCCACGCTGAACTGGTAAAAGGGCCAAACGCATGTCCTGGGGGTCAAGTGGGTTGGCTTGGGCTGACGCTCTGAGTGCTCCAAACACGGTGACCGCCTACATTGATCATGTCCTTGATCAGGACGATGGCGCCGCGGACCGGCTGCAGCCGCGCATCGCGGCAGCGATCGTTGACGTCTTTGTCTACGTCGTCGTGCTGAACCTGTTCGTGGAGTACCTCCCTCAGGTAATCAGCGAGACGTTCACTCTCTCGCTGCTCACAGCCGTCCTGCTGAAAGGCGTTCTGGAGATCGTCGTGGCCGCTAAGAACCGGGTCAAGGCGCGGTTCCGCCAAGCCTCCACGCCGATAGGCAAGGTGGTGGCCGCGGTCCTGCTGTGGGTGGTCCTGTTCGGAAGCAAGTTCCTCGTCCTGGAGGTCGTCGCCCTGGTCTTCCGCGACCGGGTCAGCCTGGGCGGTTTCTTCTCGGTGACCGCGCTGATCCTAGTCCTGCTGGTGTCCCGGGCGGTCGTCCGCCGCCTGCTCCAACAACCCCGCTCACGTGCCGCGAGTTAGCTTCGGAGCACAAGAACGCGGGATATGCACGGGATGATCTTGCGATTGCTTGACCAGCAAATCACCAACGATGCAGCTCAGCACGGCAGACGGCGATGTAGCACTAGCGATCTTGAAAACCGCTAGGGCGCGTCGTCTTGCACCCGTAAGCAGGACGGCAGCGGGTACCCTGATCGGCAGAGGGAGGTGCCGCGATGTCAGAGCCCGCAGCCCGACAGCCCGGATCCAAGGGCGCCAGCCTTGAGCGGAGCAGGGAAGAAGTGCTCGCGGCAGCCCGGCCTCTGCCACCAGATGAAGACGCGCTGATCGAAGGCCTCACCGATGAAGAGGAGCGCATCTTCATCGAAGCGATCTTCGACGCATGACGCAGGCCCAACGTGGCCCGGTCGTGATCGACACCGGCGTATTCGGCGCCCGGCTGACGCGCAGGACCATGCCACTAGCTGCCACCTACAGGCCGCTGCGCGAAGGCCGCCCCGCCGTCATCTCGTTTGTCACCGTCGCTGAGTTGCGGTTCGGCGCCAAACTGGCCAGGTGGGGACCGGCCAGGCTCCAGCAACTGGAACACGAACTTGACCAGGCCGACACGGTGTGGTCAGGGCCAAGCCTCGCCGAGGCCTACGCCACGCTGCGTACCTGGTGCGTCAAAGCCGGGCACGGCCTGGGCCAGAAAGCCCACGAGGCCGACCGCTGGATTGCCGCGACAGCCATCTGGCTCGGCGTGCCGCTCATCGCACACGACGCGATCTTCGCCAACGTCAAGGACCTTCGCCTGCTTACCAAGCTCGATCAGCGTGCACCATGAGTCCCGCCCTGTTCCGTCTCTGTTCCGCCAGACGCCGATCAGGACCGCCAAACGACGCCAACGAGTGAGAAGCGAAAGCGCAGGTCAAGCGTACAGTGGCAGGTCAGCTGACCACCGCCGAAAGTTCGAGCTCTACTTCGACGTCTGACCACTCCGGCCGCGGCTGGCCTGCGGAAACGTCACCGCGAGCCAGCCGCGGCCCACGATAGGCACCCCAGGCCTGATCCTCGCCATCGTCATGTCCGTGGTCCAGGCGACCTGGATACCGACGGCGGCTGTGAGCCTGCTTCTGTCGTCCGGCCGTACTGCGGCGTAACGGAGGCGCCCACGTCACCCGCCCGCAAACCGAGGCGCCCCGAACTGCCCATCGCCGAAAGCCACTCCGCCGACGGACTGTCACCTGTTCGGTGAAGCCAGCGTGTGTCACCTGACCGGCCGTGACCGCGGTGGCCCGGCCCGAGCCGCAGCCTCAATTACTAGAGTGTCACTCACCCCGGGCTTGCCGCACGCCCTCCGCCCTGGTTCATGATCGCCGCGCAACGAACACGGGAGTGCAGTCATGTGCGGGACGACAGCCGGCCGGATCGATCCGCCCTGCGTCGTGCCCATCGAACAGATCGGCATGGCGCGGCTCGCGTCCGTCGGGGGCAAGGCCGCGCATCTGGCCGAGCTTGCACGCATCGAGGGTGTCCACGTGCCGGCCGGCTTCTGCGTGACCACCGATGCGTTCTGGGCGATGCTGGCGGCAAGCCCACGGCTCCGCGATCGGATCGACGAGCTCTCGCGCTCCGATCCCGGTGACCGGGACGCGGTGCGCACCCTCTCCGCGGCCATCCGCGGGGAGATGGAAGCCGCGCCCCTCCCCACCGGACTGGCCGAGTCGGTCACGCCCCTGATCGCCGCACAGGGTGACGGCGCCGAATGGGCGGTCCGCTCCAGCGCCACCGCGGAGGATCTCCCCGCGGCATCGTCCGCCGGCCAGCATGACACGTACCTGAACGTCTCCGGCGCGCCCGCGATCCTGCGGCACATCAGCCGCTGCTGGGCATCGCTGTTCTCCGAACGCGCGGTCGCCTACCGCGCGCGCAACGGTGTCGACCACCGCTCCGCCGGCATGGCGGTGATCGTGCAGCGGCTGCTGACCCCGCGGTCGGCGGGTGTCCTGTTCACCGCCGATCCGGTCACAGGGAACCGCACGGTGGCGTGCGTCGAGGCCGTCTTCGGACTGGGCGAAGCACTCGTCTCCGGCCGTGTCGAGGCGGATGCCTACGGGGTCCGCGGCGGCAGCGTCGTCTCCACGTCGATCGGCTCCAAGCCGTTCGCCGTGCGGGCCGTACCGGGCGGCGGCACCGCCGAGGTGCCGATCCCTCCCGGCCGCCGGCGCGAGCGCGTGCTGACCGATGCGCAGGTGGTGCGGCTCGCCGGGCTGGGGCGGCGGATCGAGGCCCACCTCGGCCGCCCGCAGGACATCGAGTGGTGCCTTGCCGGCGACGAGTTCCACATCGTGCAGAGCCGGCCGATCACCACCTTGTTCCCCGTCCCCACCGCCGCGGACGCGCAGTACCGCGTGTACGTCTCCGTCGGGCACGCGCAGATGATGACCGACCCGATGCGGCCCCTCGGTATCTCGGTGTGGCAGCACACCGCGCTCATCCCCATGCACGAAGCCGGGGGCCGGCTGTTCGTCGACGTCACCCCGCGGCTGGCCTCGCCGGCGACCCGCGCGCTCACCCTCGACGTCTTGGGCCGCGGTGACCCGCTGCTGCGGGACGCGCTCGAGACCGTGCTCTCGCGCGACGGCGTTCTCCCGGCTCCCTCCGGTGACGCGCCCCCCGCTCCGCCCGCCGGGAGCATGACGGCGGACATCGAGACGGATCCGGCAATCGCCGCCCAGCTCGTCGAGCGCAGCCGGACATCCATCGCCGCGCTGCGTCGCGACATCAGGGGGCGATCCGCAACCGCGCTGCTCGACTTCGTCATCGCCGATTTCGGCGAGCTCAAGCGGATCCTCTCGGACCCGCGCAGCCATCAGGCGGTCATGGCCGGGATGGGGGCCCTCCAGTGGCTCAACGACAACATGGAGGCGTGGCTCGCCGAGAAGGGGGCGGCCGACGCGCTGATGCAGTCCGTCCCGGGCAACGTCACGTCGGAGATGGGTCGCGCGCTGCTCGACGTCGCCGACACCGTCCGCCGCCATCCCGGCGTGGTGGCGTTGCTCGAGCACACCGGCCACGACGGCTTCCTCGACGAGCTGAGCGGCATTCCCGGCGGTGCCGAGTCGCGAGATGCCATCCGCGCCTTCCTCGACACATACGGGATGCGGTGCGTCGGCGAGATCGACATCACCCGGCCGCGCTGGAGTGAGCATCCCGTCGCCCTCGTGCCGTTGATCCTCGGGAACATCCGGAACTTCGAGGCCGGGGCCGCCCGGCACCTGTTCGAGCAGGGACTCCGCGAAGCCGGGAACAAGGAGCGGGACCTGCTGGAGCGGCTGCGCGCGCAGCCGGGCGGAGCCGGGAGGGCCGCCGAGACGAAGCAGATGATTGACCGCCTCCGCACCTTCATCGGCTACCGGGAATATCCGAAGTACGCCATCGTCAGCCGTCACGCCGTCTACAAGCAGGCGCTGCTGGAGGAAGCCGATCGCCTCGTCCGCGCGCGCGTGCTGCGTGACCGGGAAGACATCTTCTATCTGAGTCTCGAGGAGCTCCGCGACGTCGTCCGCACCGGCCGGATCGACGAGGAGCTCGTCACCCGGCGCCGCGAGGCATTCGTCTCCTACCACGCGCTCACACCACCCCGGGTGCTCACCTCGGAGGGCGAGGCACTCGACGGCGCGTACCGGCGCGACGGGATCCCGGCCGGGGCGCTGCCCGGCCTCGCCGTGTCGGCCGGTGTCGTCGAGGGCCGCGCCCGCGTCGTCCTGGACATCGCCGACGCCGACGTCGCGCCCGGCGACATCCTGGTGACCGTCGCCACCGACCCGAGTTGGTCTCCCGCCTTCGTGGCGATCAGCGGTGTGGTGACCGAGGTCGGCGGACTCATGACCCACGGCGCGGTGATCGCCCGGGAGTACGGCCTGCCCGCCGTCGTGGGGGTGACGCGGGCCACCCGCCTGATCCACGACGGGCAGCGAATCCGCGTACACGGGTCCGAGGGGTACGTCGAGCTCCTGCCCTCCGCGGAGGACGCAGGCGACTGACGCCGGCCACCAAGGCGTAGTCCTCGGCGGTGTAGCCGGGGAATGGCTTGGAGATGTGCGCCACGGGCCAGACTGGAGTCATGCCAAGCCGCCCATTCCACCAGGTCGATGTCTTCACCACCACCCCCTACCTCGGCAACCCGGTCGCGGTCGTGCACGGCGCCGAGGGGATCGGGCCCGAGGCCATGCAGCGCTTCGCCTGCTGGGCCAACCTGTCGGAGACGACGTTCCTGCTGCCCCCGAGCCAGCCCGGCGCCGACTACCGGGTACGCATCTTCACGCCCGCTCGCGAGCTGCCCTTCGCCGGCCACCCGACGCTCGGCAGCGCCCACGCCTGGCTGGAGGCAGGAGGGGAGCCGGCCGCGCCGGAACGCATCATCCAGGAGTGCGCCGCGGGCCTGGTCGCGCTGCGGCGGACCGGGGCGGGCCTCGCGTTCGCCGCGCCGCCGCTGATCCGCTCCGGGCCGGCCGGCGGCGAACTGACGGGCCACATCGCGCAGATGCTCGGCCTGGACCCGTCCGCCGTCGTCGAGGCCGAATGGGTTGACAACGGCCCCGGCTGGGTGGGCCTGCTGCTCGATTCGGCCGAGACGGTGCTTGCCCTGCGGCCCGGGCCGGTCGACCTGGACATCGGCGTCGTGGGGCCCTACCCGGCCGGCTCCCCCGAGCAGTTCGAGGTCCGTGCCTTCGTCCCCAGCGCGGGCTCGACCGCCGAGGACCCCGTGACCGGCAGCCTGAATGCGTCACTGGCCGGCTGGCTCATCCGGACCGGCCGCGCGGCCGCGCCGTACGTGGCCCGCCAGGGCACGGCCATCGGGCGCTCCGGCCGGGTGCACATCACCCAGGACGGGGACGGCACCATCTGGGTCGGCGGCGGCACCGTCACCTGCATCCGCGGCGACGTCGAGCTGTGAGGGCAGCAGGAGGAGCCCGCGGGGTCTGCTGGCCGGTCTACTGCTGGCCGCCCAGCGCCAGGCGGGCGGCGCTGACGTCCTCCCGGCCGTGGCCGGCGTTCACGGCGGCGTGCCACTGCCCGGAGAGCGCGGCCAGCAGCGGCAGCGCGCCGCCGGGCGCGGCTTGCCCGGCGCGTTCTGTGCCCGGCCATCCGCAGCAGCCATCTGAACCTCCGCCCGCACAGCTGCGGCAGCCCCCCGCTGACCACCGCAGCGACATGGCCAATTTCCGGCACCGGCAGCCGTTGAAGGTTGCCGGCTTGCCCGAGTCCCGATGCCAATCATGCCTTCGCCCGCGGCCCTGCGGGCACGAGCAGCCCCGGCAGGGGCGGATTTCTGTAGCGTTGCCCGGTGGGACGACGGCAGGCCGTGGCGGAGAACCTGTTTACGGCCTGGCCCGGAGTCATGAAACAGACCGGCCTCGGCGGCTGACACCAGATCAGGCGTGAGGCCCTGCTCCCCGGGAGCTGGAACGCGGCATGGCAGGCGCAGGGTCGGCTTCGTCGTCGTGGGCGCCGTTGCGGATCGGGCTGTTCCGGACGTTGTGGATCGCGGCGCTGGTCAGCAACGTGGGCACCTGGATGCAGACCGTGGGCGCCCAGTGGCTGGTGGTCCACAGCGCGCACGCGGCGATCCTCGTTTCGCTCGTGCAGGCCGCTTACACCGTCCCGGCCGTCCTGTTCGCGCTGGTGGCCGGCGTGCTGGCCGACATCTTCAACCGGGCAAGGCTGCTGGTCGCGGTGCTGGCGGGTATGACGGCCGCTGGCGCGGCGCTCACCGCGCTGACCGCGGTGCACCGGATGCCGCCGGCGCTGCTGCTGATGTTCACCTTCGTACTGGGCACCGGCGCCATCCTGGTCACGCCCGCCTACCAGTCGCTGGTGCCCGACATGGTTCCCCGGCCCCAGCTGCCAGCCGCCGCGGCGCTCAACTCGATCAGCATCAACCTGGCCCGCGCGATCGGACCGGCGATCGCCGGGCTGCTGGTCGCCCAGATCGGGGTGGCCGCCGTGTTCGGCCTCAATACGGTGGCGCTGCTGCTCTACGCGATCGTGGTGGCGAGCCATCCCCGGCTGGGGGGCACCCCGGAGTCTCCCGAGCGGTTCATTCCGGGGCTGCGGGCCGGGGGCAGGTATGTTCGCAACGCGCCAGTCGTGCTGCGCATCCTGCTGCGGGCAGCGCTGTTCCTGGTGCCGGGCAGCTCGCTGTGGGCGTTGCTCCCCCTGGTCGCCACCCAGCGGCTGGCGCTGGGCTCAGGGGGCTACGGCGTGCTGCTGGGTGCCCTGGGAGTTGGCGCCGTTGCCGGCGCGTTCCTGCTGCCGCAGGTCCGGGCCAGGCTGTCGGCCAATGCCCTGGTGGGCGCCGCGAGCCTGGTCTATGCCGCAGCCCTGGTCGTGGTGGTGCTGTCGCGCGACCTGGCGATCACCGTCGTGGTGCTGCTGCCGGCCGGTGTTGCCTGGATAGCGTTCCTGTCCAACGTCAATGCCGCATTGCAGCTCTTCCTGCCCCGCTGGGTTCGCGCCCGTGGCCTGGCGGCCTACACGATGGTCCTGTTCGGCTCCCAGGCTGCCGGGGCCCTGATCTGGGGAGTCGTCGCCGGCGCCGCAGGGCTGGTGCCCGCCTTCCTGATCTCCGCTGCCGTCATGGCCGCGGGTGCGGCGACTGTCTGGTTCTGGCCGTTCTACCGGATCGAGAACATGGACCGGAGCCCGGTGCGCTGGCCTGAGCCGCAGCTGGTCATCAGCACTGACCGCGACGCGCCAGTCCTGGTGCGGACCACCTACACGATCGCGGCCGAAAGGCGGCAGCAGTTCCTGCAGGCCATGGTCCGCCTGCGCCTGTCCCGGCTGCGGACCGGTGCCACCGACTGGGGCCTCTACCAGGACGGCCAGAACCCGCAGCTGTTCATCGAGCTGTTCACGGTCCCGAGCTGGGACGAGCACCTCAGGCAGCACCAGGAGCGGCAGACCGGCACCGATCTCGAATTCCACGACGCCGCCGCGGCACTGTCCGACCCGCCACCGCAGACTGACCACTACCTGGCCGCCCCCGTGCACGCATAGCCAGAGCCCTCCACCCGGCCGTCACCGTGCCTGGCCGCGCCTCATGGCGCATTCGGGCCGGCGGGTTCATCGCCGGCCTTGGCCGCCCGGTCCCCGCGTCCGGGCGGGTGCTGGCCGGCCTCCAGCACCATGGCGCCCCAGACCGTCAGCAGGATCATGATGACGACGGCTATGAAAGCCACGTGGAACAGGGCCGATCCGCTCATGCCGTGGCACCTCCCGTCCCGCCGCCCGGCTGGGCTGCCGGATCACCGCGGCCTCAGTTCACCGGCCTGGGATGTCGCCGCGATGGAGCCTTTGTGGTGGCGGTATGGACCCGGCCGGGCAGTCATCGGCGAAATCGGCTGGACTTCATATGCGCTTGAGCTCTTAGGCTCGGAGCTGAGGACAGGAGGGAGCAGCCGATGAGCGAGGGCCGGATGCGGGAGCTGTGGGCGCCGCAGACGCGGGCCCTGACCGCGGGCCTGGTTCTCACGATCACCTTCGTGGCGTCGGAGGCGCTGGCGGTGGTGACGGTGATGCCGGTCGTCGCCCACGACCTTGGCGGCCTGGGCCTGTACGGCTGGGCGTTCAGCGCGTTCATGCTGGGCAGCGTCATCGGCATCGTGGCGGCCGGCCGGGAGGCCGACCGCCGGGGCCCCGCGGTCCCGTTCGTGGCCGCCCTGGTGCTGTTCGGGTCCGGCCTGGCCATCGCGGGCCTGGCACCCTCGATGGGGGTCCTGGTCGCGGGCCGCGTGCTGCAGGGCGTGGGCGCGGGCGCGATCCCCTCGGTGTCCTATGCGGTGATCGGCCGTACCTTCCCCGGCCCGCTGCAGGCCCGGATGATGGCGGTCCTGTCCACCGCGTGGGTTGTACCTGGCCTGGCCGGGCCGGTGCTGGCCGCCGGGGTGGCGCACGTGTTCGGCTGGCGGTGGGTGTTCCTGGGCCTGCTGCCGGTGGTCGCGGTGGCCGGGTCGATCGCCGTGCCCGCCCTGGTCCGCCTCGGGCCGCCCGGCGCCCGCCAGGCCCAGGAGCACCGGCTGGTCGACAGCGTCCTGACGGCGGCTGGCGCCACGATGATCCTGGCTGGCCTCACGCTCGCCGCCGGTTCCGGCCAGCTACTGGCCGGTGGTGCGCTGATCGTGGCCGGCGGGGCCATCGGGCTGCCCGCGCTGCGCCGCCTGGTGCCCGCCGGCACCTTGACCGCGCGGCCCGGGCTGCCGGCCACGATCCTCACCCGGGGCCTGCTGACGTTCGCGTTTTTCGGCGCGGACGCCTACGTGACGCTGGCGATCACCGCGGTGCGCCACCGCAGCCCGGTGGTGGCGGGCATCGCGGTCACCGGCGCCACCCTGGGCTGGACCGCGGGTGCCTGGGTGCAGGCCAGGCTGAGTGATACCTGGGAGGGACGCCGCCTGATCCGCATTGGGCTGGTGATCATCCTGGCTGGCATCGCAGGGATGGTGCTGATGCTGCATCCGGGCGTGCCGGTGGCGGAGGGCCTGGCGGCCTGGACCGTCGCGGGCACGGGCATGGGGCTTGCGTACGCGCCGACCTCGCTGATGATGCTGCGGAAAGCCCCGCCCGGGCGGGAGGGCCGGGCGTCGGCGTCGCTGAACCTGGCCGACGTGCTGGGCACCGCCATCGGCATCGGTGTGGGCGGCGCTGCCGTGGCGGCTGGCGCAGGCGGTAACCTCCGCCTGGGTATCGCGGCCGCGTTCGTCATCGCGGCCGCGGTCGCTGTGGTGGCGTTCGCGATCACCCGCCGGCTGCCGCCGGGCACCAACCAGTCCCCGCCATCGGCCGCGCGGCAGGTGCCCGAACGGGTGCCCGACCAGGAGCGCCAGCGGTAGCGCTGCCGCTCCGGCTAGAAGTTCGCGCACAGGTAGGGGTGTGGGCACCGGGTATCACGTGAGGCAAAGCTGCCGGCCGATGGTGCAGGCAGAGGCGTGAGGTGTGAGGGTCAACCCGCCTCCGTCCTGGCGCGTCTTGTAGTCATGCTGGGAATCACCGCCACCACTGCCGTCATGCCTGCTGGCTGCGGCACCGCTCCCGCCCAGCGGATTCCCGGCAGCAGCAGCCCGCCGGCCAGGGCCCGGAGGCAGGCGGCGGGGAACTCCCAAGGCGACAGCACCCGATGACCTCACAGACCAGTCATCGGACGGACCTGCCGGCCACCGACGGCCAGCCTGCGCTTCTGCCCGCCCACGGGCTCGCGCCTGCGGCCGATCTGGTCAGCACGATGTCGCGCGGCATCGTCCTGGTGGCGGCGATCAGCCTGTTCATCGGCATCCAGGCGACCTGGGCTGATCCCTGGACAGCTGCCGTGGTGATGATCGGGTACGCGGGCATCCTGTCGTGCGCCGTCCTCGCGGTCACCCTGCGCAGGCCTGCCTCCATGCGGCGGCTTGAGTACGGCGTGCTCGGCCTGGCGCTGGTCCTCTATGCCGCCTCGTTCCCGCGCATGTTCCCGGCCGGGAGCAAGCGACCGTATCCGGGCGATGAGGGCACGCTGACGGACCTCGCGGGTGCCGCCCTGCGCCACCGGGCCGACCCGTACGCGAAGCTGTGGCCGCACGCGTTCACCGACCGGAATGCAGGCATCACGCTGACGATGTCCGGTCATATTGTCGGCCGGTTCGGGTACCCGCCGATGGCCGCGATCCTCGATGCGCTGGCGAAGCCGTTCACACCGGGCCTTGCCACCGCAGGGATCATCGGCGCGGCGGCCCTGGGGATCACCGCGGTCGTGATGTTTCTCCTCCTGCCGTCGCCATGGCGGGCCGTGGCGCCGATGATCTGCCTGGGCCTGGGTATCTACCAGCCGGCCGTGCGCGCTGGCGAGCCGGCCATCGTGGCGCTGCCACTGCTCATGCTGGCTCTCTACCGGTGGACGTCGATCGGCGCCAGCGGCCGTCTTGGGCCCAGCGGATGGGCCAGCGCCGCCTGTCTTGGCCTGGCGGCTGCTACCCAGCAGTTGGCCTGGTTCGTCGCCCCGTTTCTGCTGATGGCGATCTTCCTGGTGCGCCGTACGGACATGCCCGGCCGGGCGGCGGCGCGCCTGGCGTACGCGTACGCCGCCGTCGCTGCCGCCATCTTCGCCGCCGTCAACCTTCCTTTCATGATCTGGAATTTCGCCGACTGGCTGCGCGGGATCGGCTCGCCGCTGACCCAGGGCGCGATCCCCAACGGCCAGGGCCTGATCGGAATCTCCTATTACCTGATCGGCGGCAGCGGGGCTCTCAGCTTCTACGGGTACGCCGCCCTGCTGTACGCCGCCGCACTGCTTGCCTGCTTCGGGCTTTTCTTCGCCAGGCTCGGGCCCGCGGTCGCAATCCTGCCGTGGACGATTCTCTTCTTCCCCACCCGGTCCCAGTCTGGCTACTTCTTCGAATTCGCTGGCCTGTGGGTGGTATCCCTGCTCACCATCGACTATGCGGTGTTCGCCCGCGTTCACCGGCCCCGCGGGCGGCAGCGCTCTCTCTGCCAGGGCAGCCGGGCGCGGGCCGCTGTCGTCACAGCGCTCTTCCTGCCCGTGGTGGCGTGCCTGGTCATCGCGATCGGCACGCCGCAGCCGCTCCGGCTGACGGTCACCCGGCCGACTGCCGACGGGCGCATCGGTGTCCTCACCGTGACGGCGACGAACGTGTCCGGGCATGACATCACACCGCATTTCGCCATGAGCGCCAACAGCGCGACAACGGCCATCTGGGTTATCGAGCGCGGCCCGGCGACGCTCACCCGTGGCGCCACTGCTACCTACCTCATCCGGGCCCCATTCGCCTCGGCGACCAGCTCATCCGGCGTTCCCGTCAAGCTCCGGGTATTTTCCGCCGGCCCAGACACCTTGAGCAGCACCATGGTCACGAAAGGCACGGACTCGTTACTGTGAGGCCTGCTGGGACAGAGGCTGCGCACCGACCCGTCAGCGGCGAACCGTCGGCACCGGCCGGGACGGCAGGCCGGCAGATGTGCGGCCGGGCAGCCGCGCTGGCTGCCGTGCCACGGCCAGCCCAGGGGTGCCTGCGGGCAGGCCGACCCGCACGCAGGCCGGCGCCGCCGCGGCCTCGATGGCCAGCGGCTGCCGCGCGGGGATAGCGGGCCGGGCGGCAGCCACCGCGGCCGGGCGCTGCCCCGCAGCAGGCAGCCGCGGCCGCATGGGCCAGGTCACCACGCCCCGGCTGCGCCAGAGGATGACCGCCAGCATGATGGACCCGGCGGCAGCGGCCCCGAACACGGTGACCAGGACCACGGTCAGCAGGTCGCTGATGAG
The DNA here is from genome assembly GCA_035518495.1 of Streptosporangiaceae bacterium. Lineage (GTDB taxonomy): Bacteria > Actinomycetota > Actinomycetes > Streptosporangiales > Streptosporangiaceae > UBA9676. The sequence goes on along the minus strand of DATIXO010000245.1, from coordinate 11,608 downwards.
TGCCGCGGCCATGCTCACCGCACCGGCGATCGCGAGCGCGGCACAAGCCAGGCCGAGCCCGCCGGAAGTGGTGCCGCAGCCGCAGCACCCTGATCCAGGCTTGCACATGAGGGATCCTTTCTGCGCCGATGGCTCTTGGTTCCCTTACCCCTACCCAGCGGGCCGGGCCGGATGGCCGCCCAGCGGCTTGCCAGATGGCAGACCCCGTTGGCCCAGCCGGGCCCGGGGTGGCAGCCTGGTCGGCAGCCCTGCCCAGCCCGGCCGGGGCGGGCACAGCAGCGTCCGGGCAGGCCGGGCGATGCCGGGACCGTCATGAAAGGCAGCCGCGCATGATCCTGGCCAGCATGAACCTGCACGGCGGGCACGGCGCCGACGGCACACCGTTCGGCGTCGTGGCCGCGTGCTGCCAGCTGAAGGCCGACGTGATCGTGCTGCAGGAGGCCTGGCGGCCGGCCAGCCTGCCGGATCCTGTCGCCGCAGCGGCGGACGCGCTCGGCGCCGAGCTCATCGGCGCCGACCTGCTGGTAGACACCGACCTGCGCAGCCTGCACATCGCACCCGACGCCAGCCCGGGCCGGTGGGGCATGGCGGTGCTCACGACGCTGCCGGTGACCGGCTACGAGCTGGTGGACCTCGGCCGCTTCCCGGGCGATCCGGTCAGCCGTGCCGCCCAGCTCGTCACGGTCACCACGCCGTCGGGGGAAAGCCTGCGGGTCGTCAACGCCCACCTGACACATCGCCTCCTCAGCCCCGTGCAGCTGGTCCGGCTGACGAGACGGCTGGCGCAGAGCACCGTGCCGACCGTGATCGCCGGGGACCTGAACATGCCGGGGCCGGTCAGCGGCCTGGCGGTCGGCTACTCCCCGGCGGTGCGCGGCCGGACCTTCCCGGCCAGCCGCCCGCTGCTGCAGCTCGACCAGATGCTCACCGGCCGGTCCGTCCGGGCCGAGGGCGGCGAGGTGCTGCCACCGGCCGGCTCGGACCACCGCCCGATCAGGTCGTGCGTCCGGGTGGCCTGACCAGCCGCACGAGCCACCGGCCCGGGCGGGCGCAGCCAGCGGGACACCGGCGGCCGCTGGGTGAGGCCGGGGCGGGCGAGCCGGGTGGCTCCGGTACGCGGTGTTACCATACGCCGGTGGTCAGCGAGGGTGCCGGCGAGCCGCTCGACGGCCCTGCCATGGCCGGGGACGCGCCACCTGACCGCCCCGCCATGGCCGGGGCTGACTGGCTGGCCGACCGGCTGACGGAAGCCGACACTCCTGCCTGGCAGCGGCTGGAGGCGGCCCTGAGCCGGATGGGCGCTGTGCCGCGGGTCGAGGCGGCGCTGCGGCAGCTGGGCGCGGTGGACCGCGCCGTGTACGAGGCGATCGCCTCGGTGCCAACCCCCACGCTGGACGAGCCGTTGCGGCGGCTGTCCCAGGCGGCGGACAAATCCCGGCTCTGGCTGGCCATCGCAGCCGTCATCGCCCTCACAGGAGGGCCGACCGGGCGCCGGGCGGCCCTGCGGGGCGTGCTGTCCATCGGGGTCACCTCGGCCGTGGTCAACCTGGGTGCCAAGTCCCTCTACGCGCGACGGCGGCCGGACCGGGCCGGTGCCGGCGTGCCCGGCGAACGGTATGTCACGATGCCGGGCTCGACGTCGTTCCCGTCGGGGCATTCGGCGTCGGCGACCGCCTTCGCCTCCGCGGTGGGCCGTGACCTGCCGGGGCTGGCGCTCGGGTTGCACATGCTGGCGGCAGCCGTGGCGTACTCGCGGGTCCACACGGGCGTCCACTATCCCGGCGACACCGTGGTCGGCGCCGTCATCGGCGCCAGCACCGCGACCCTGGTGGGCGGGGTCATGGACCGCTACGTCACCACCACCGGCCCCCTGCGCTACCTCCACGGCTCAGAAACCTGAGCCCCACCGCCCATGCGGGCGTCGCGCCCCTCTGACTCACATGATCCGGAAGTGAGCGGCGCGGCCCGGGCGATAATGGTGCGGGCGAGCTTCGAGTGACGGGCGGGGATGAGGGCATGGCCACGTTGCCAGGCAGGGCCGGGACCGGCGGCGCACGCGGCGGTCAGCCGGACAGCGGCACATCGGGCGGTCAGCCGGACAGTGGCGGGCCGTCTGCGGTGCATGTGCGCGGGCTGGTCAAGACCTACTCGGGTGTGCAGGCCGTGAACGGCGTCGACCTGGACATCCGCCGGGGCGAGATCTTCGCCCTGCTCGGGCCGAACGGCGCCGGGAAGACCACCACGGTCGAGATCCTCGAGGGCTACCGCAGCCGCGACAGCGGCGAGGTGAGCGTGCTCGGGTACGACCCGGGCCGGCAGCGCGGCCCGCTGAAGGCCAAGATCGGCATCGTGCTGCAGTCGACCGGGGTGGAGCGGTACCTGACCGTCGCCGAGACGGTCCGGATGTACGCGGGTTTCTACCCCGATCCCCGGCCGGTCGACGAGGTGATCAGCCTGGTCGGGCTGGAGGAGAAGCGGAACTCGCGGGTGAACAAGCTGTCCGGCGGGCAGCAGCGCCGCCTGGACGTGGCGATCGCCCTGGCCGGCAACCCGGAGCTGCTCTTCCTCGACGAGCCGACTACCGGGTTCGACCCGTCCGCCCGGCGCGAATCGTGGGAAGTGATCAAGAACCTCGCCGCGCTCGGCAAGACGGTGCTGCTCACCACCCACTACATGGAGGAGGCGCAGTACCTCGCCGACCGGGTGGCGGTCATCTCCGCCGGGCGGATCGTGGCCGAGGGGGAACCCGCCACGCTCGCGAACCGGGAGCTGGCCAGGGCCCGGATCCGGTACCGGGTGCCCGAGGGCGCCACCCCGCCGGCCGGCCTGGCCGGGCCGGCCGGGGCCGACGGCTTCACCGAGTTCGCACCCGAGGACGTCACCCTCGCGCTGCACCGGCTGACCGGCTGGGCGCTCGACCAGAAGGTAAGCCTGGACGGGCTGGAGGTGACCCGGCCCTCGCTGGAGGATGTCTACCTCTCTCTCACCGGCACCGATGACGATGCGGGCGTTCACCCGCCCGCCGGGCAGGACCAGGGAGCCACGGCATGAGCGCGGTGACGATGACCGCCTCGCAGGTCCGTTATGTCAATAAGTCGTTCTGGCGCAATCCGGCGTCCGCGTTCTTCACCTTCGCGTTCCCGCTGATGTTCCTGGTGATCTTCACCTCGCTGCTGGGCCACTACACCGTCCACATCGGCACCCGGTCGGTGAACTCGGCCACCTACTACGTGGCCTCGATGGCGTCCTTCGCGGTGATCACCGCCTGCTACAACAACATCGCGATCCAGACCACGATCCAGCGCGACTCCGGCGTGCTCAAGCGGACCAACGGCACGCCGCTGCCCAGCGGGTCGTTCCTGGGCGCCCGGGTGGTGCACGCGCTGTTCATCTCGGTGATCCTGGTGGTGATCACCGCCGCGTTCGGCCGGGCCTTCTACAGCGCCGACATCCCGACCGGGCTCACCCTGCTGCGGTTCGCCGTGATGCTGGTGGTGGGCGCCGCCTCGTTCTGCGCGCTGGGGCTCGCGACCACCGCCGTGATCCCCAACGCCGACGCCTCGGCCGCGATCGTCAACGCGATCATCCTGCCGCTGCTGTTCCTGTCCGGGATCTTCATCCCGTTCGGCAACGACACCCCGGCCTGGATCCTGTGGATCGCCCGGATCTTCCCGGTCAAGCACTTCGCCGACGGGATGCAGGCCGGGTTCCTCGGCACGACCTTCCACTGGACCGACGTGCTGGTGGTCGCCGCCTGGGGCGTGGCCGGGCTGGTGCTGGCGATGCGCTTTTTCAGCTGGGAGCCCCGCACGGGGTAAAGACTGGGTCAGAGCAGACGGCGGTCACGGAAATATAGGGAAAACCCTATAGAAATGCGTCAGGCCGGGTGCGCGGCCCGCTGGCAGGACGCACCGGGCGGGGCACACCTGCCCGTCTGGGCCGCGGCGGCGACCGGGATAGTGCGGCCTCCCGGATGCCGGTGGTGGCGGGCACCCGCTGCCGGGCGGCACACTGGCAGTGGCGGTTTCCCGGGCCGGGCGGCACAGACGGCGCCCGGCATGAAGGAGTCAGAGCCCAATGATCACGCGAATCCGGCTGGACCACACGCACCTGTCGCGCTCGGTCGAGCCCGGCCCGCCCAAGGAACCATCTCAGCCCACGCCCCCGCCACCGCCGGCCTGGCGGCGCTGGCTGATCCCGATAGGGATGCTCATCCTGCTGCTGCTGCTGTTCTGGCCGACGCTGCTGCGCAGCAGCCCGACCATCCAGTACTCGTTCACCAGCTTCCAGAACAAGGTGACCAGCGGGGATGTCAAGTCGGTCACGATCAACAGCAACGGGGCGGTGACCGGGACGCTCACCGACGGCAAGGAGTTCACCAGCCAGCTCCCGACCGCGCTCGACCGGTCCCAGATCACCCAGCAGCTGAACGCCGAGCACGTCCAGATCACCGCCACCCAGGCTAGCGGCGGCCTGCTGGAGACCCTGCTGCCGAGCCTGATCTGGCTGATCCTCATCGTCGGCCTGTTCGTGTGGACCGGCCGGGCCGCCCAGCGGCAGCTGTCCGGCATCGGCGGGTTCGGCCGGTCGCGGGCCAAGGTCATCGAGGCGGAGCGGCCGACCACGCGGTTCACCGACGTGGCCGGTTATGAGGGGGTCAAACAGGAGATCAGCGAGGTGGTGGACTTCCTGCGTGACCCGCAGCGGTACGCGGCCGCGGGGGCGCAGGGCCCGCGGGGCGTGCTCATGGTCGGCCCGCCCGGCACCGGCAAGACCCTCATCGCCCGCGCGGTCGCCGGCGAGGCGCAGGTGCCGTTCCTGTCGGTGACCGGGTCCGCGTTCGTCGAGCTGTTCGTGGGCGTCGGCGCGTCCCGGGTCCGGGACCTGTTCGCCGACGCGCGCCGGCGCGCCCCCTCGATCATCTTCATCGACGAGATCGACGCGATCGGCGGCCGCCGCGGCGGGGTATCCATCGGCGGCAACGACGAGCGTGAGCAGACGCTGAACCAGTTGCTGTCGGAGATGGACGGCTTCGACCAGGCCGCCGGGGTGGTCGTGATCGCGGCCACCAACCGGCCCGAATCGCTCGACCCGGCACTGCTGCGGCCGGGGCGTTTCGACCGGCAGGTGGTCGTTCCGCTGCCCAACCAGACCGAGCGGGCGGCGATCCTGGCCGTGCACGCCAAGGGGAAGAAGCTGGCCCCGGACGTGGACCTGACGGTCACCGCCCGCGGCACCCCCGGCTTTTCCGGCGCCGACCTGGCCAACCTGATCAACGAGGCGGCGATCAACGCGATCCGGGACAACCGGACCACGATCACCGCCGCCGACTTCGACGCGGCCAGGGACCGGATCCTGCTCGGCACCCGGGAGGCCTCGAACGTGCTGCTGCCGGAGGAGAAGCAGTCGGTGGCGGTGCATGAGTCCGGGCACGCCCTGGTGGCGGCGCTGTCCCCGAACGCGGACCCGGTGTCGAAGGTGACCATTCTGCCCGCGGGCATGGCGCTCGGCGCCACCCACCAGCTGCCCGAGGTCGAACGCCACCTCTACAGCGAGGCCTACCTGACCGACCTGCTCGCGGTCCGGCTGGGCGGGCGGGCGGCCGAGCTGGTCGTGTTCGGGCACGGCTCCACCGGCGCCGCGAACGACCTGGCCGAGGCCACCCAGCTGGCGGTCCGGATGGTGCGCGAGTTCGGCCTCTCCCCCGCGCTGGGACCGGTCGGCTACTCCGACCAGGGTGGCCAGTACCTGGGCGGCCCGGTCCAGGACGGGCTGCGGCGGCCCTACTCGGAGGAGACGCAGCGGGTCGTGGACCAGGAGGTATCCCGGCTGCTGCGGGAGGCCGAGGAGCGGGCGGTGACGATGCTGAACGAGCACCGCGACGAGCTGGACTGGCTGGCCGCGAGGCTGATCGAGAAGGAGACCGTGGACGGCAGCGTCGTCCTGGAGGTGCTGCACGACAAGAGACAGCTTGTCTCCCAGGCCAGCGGGCCCGCCCCAGGCGGCACCGGCAAGTCCCCCGCCAGTGGCGCCAGCGGGTCCACCCCCGGCACGGCCGGCCCCGCTGCCCCCGGGTGATGAACCGGGCGGGACCGACGGGCGGCCCCGCCTCACCGGGCAGTCCCGGCGCCCCCGGAGTGCGTCAGGTGGCGTAACGCTGCTCCGCCTCACGCACCTCCGGCAGGCCGATGAAGTCCACGAACTCGCCGAACGTCGGCAGCCCGGCCAGCGCCGCCGCCGGGGTGCCCGAGCGGGCGATCTCGCCGAGCACCGCCCGCATGGCGGCGGTGGCCGCCAGCAGCGTGCTGATCGGGAAGATGACGATCCGGTATCCCAGCTCGGTCAGCCGCGCGAGGCTGACCGGCGGGGTCTTGCCCCCTTCCGCCCAGTTGAACAGCAGCGGCACACCGGGGAAGGCCCGGGCCGCCTCCTGGACTTCCGCCTCGCTCACGAGCGCCTCGATGAACAGCGCGTCGGCCCCGGCCGCCCGGTACATCCGCGCGCGCTCCAGCGCCTGCTCCAGGCCTTCCACCGCCCGCGCGTCGGTCCGGGCGATGATCACGAACTCGGGCTGCGCACGCGCCTCGACCGCGGCCCTGACCTTCGCCGCCATCTCCTGCGCGCCGATGACGAGCTTGCCCTCCATGTGGCCGCACTTCTTCGGCGCCACCTGGTCCTCGATGTGGATCCCGGCGACCCCCGCCGCCTCGTAGGCGCCGACGGTGCGGATCACGTTCAGCGGGTTGCCGTAGCCGGTGTCGGCATCGGCGATCACCGGGATGTCGACACAGTCGGCGATCCGCCCGGCGCTGGCGGCCATCTCGGTCATGGTGAGCAGGCCGACGTCCGGCCGGCCGATCAGCGCCGCCGAGGTCCCGAACCCGGTCATGTACACGGCCGGGAACCCCGCCTCCTCCACCAGCCGGGCCGCCAGCGGGTCGAAGGCTCCCGGCGCGACGATGGTCTGCCCGGACTCCAGCAGCGCCCGCAGCCGCGCCGCCCCGCCCGGCCGGCGGGTGAGCCGGCCCGTCACCGGGAGCCCAGCAAGGAGCCGTTCAGATCCCCGCCCCTGTGAGGGCACGAGCTTGAGCCGCTGAAGGTTACCCACCGCGGGAGACGCACGGCACGGTCAGGCCAGGTCAAACTCGCCGTCCTGGACGCCGAGGGTGAAGGCCTGCCACTCGGCCGGGGTGAAGACCAGCACCGGGCCGTCGGGCCGCCTGCTGTCGCGCATGGCCACCACGTGGTCGCTGCCTTCCTTCGAGCCGGCCACGAACGCGATCTCCACGCAGGCGCCATCGGTCCCGCCGGTGAAGGACGACTTGTGCCAGGTGGCGCCGGTCAGGTCCATCTCTCGATCGCCTTCCTAGCCAGATCGACGGAGGCCCGCGGGGACAGTGCCTCCGCCTCCAGTATGTCGTACAGCAGGGCAACCCGGGCCACGTCGCCGGGCCGCTCAACCACTTGGAACTCCGCTGAAACCGCCGTGATCCGGTGAGGCCAATCAGGACTCGGTGTCCAGCACCGGGTGGCCGGCCGGAGGGCCGATTGCGGTGCGAAAACCACGGCCCGCCCGCTGGCCCCGCCGGGCGGGGTCAGTCCTGGCCGGGCGCGGCCCGGTAGTCCTCGTCTGTGACGTGCTCGTGCCAGATCGTCGTCTGGCCGGTGGCGGGGTCCCGCTCCTGGATCGCGAGGTGGCACATCAGGTGGCCGGGCGCGGCGCCGTGCCAGTGCCGTTCCCCCGGCCCGACGATGACGGTGTCACCCGGCCGCACCTGGCGGACCGGGCCCTGCTCGCCCTGGACCCGGCCGACGCCCTCGACGATGTGCAGCACCTGGCCGAGCGGGTGCACGTGCCAGGCGGTCCGGGCACCGGGCGTGAAGTGCACCCGGAGCGCACGCACCAGGCCCGGGTCGGGCAGTAAGGCGATCTCGTCGGTCCACACCTCGCCGGTGAACCAGTCCGCTGGCCCGCGGGTGCTCGGGCGTTCCGCCGCGCCTGTCACTTCCATCGCTTTTCCCTCACGGTTCGCTCTGGTCTGCGGTCACTGACCGCCAGTGTGGCAGGTTTCCCGCCCGGCGGCCGTGGCAGCCGGTAACCGGGCGCTCACGCCCGCGCGGCGGTCAGGGCAGGTAGCCCATTGACTCCAGGACCCGCTGGCCGAGCTCGCGGTCGCCGGTGATGTCAACGTCATCCGGCACATCGGAGCGCCCGCCGACCAGCGCCGCGAAGGTGGCCGCCGGCATCGCCATGGTCACGGTCGCGCCGTCCGGATCGGCCGCCTGGACGCCCCGGCCGCCGGTCACCTGGACCGCGACCGGGGCGGAACCGCCGATGCGGAAGACCACCTTGGAACCCTCCGGCGCCGCGGCACGCTTGCCCACCACGTATGGCAGGAAACGGGTGAGATATCCCAGGGCTTCCCCGGCGGCCGGGCCGCTGGAGTGCCCGGGACAGCCGGTGGCGCGGCGGATGTCCTGCTCGTGCATCCAGCTGTCCATCACCCGCAGCGTGAGCATCTCCGCCATCGTCCCCGGCCCGGCCGGGGTCACCACCGGCTCGGCGAGCTGCGGCCCGGTCAGCGAGCGCAGCTGCGCCAGCCGCTCGCCGGTCACCTGGCGGAACTCCGCCAGCACCTGTGCGCCTGGCAGTGGGCGGCGCGCGTCCACGCCGATCTCGTTGGCCTGGCCCATCTCGTTCCTCACATGGGGCAGCGGGCCCGGCCCGTGAGCGGGGGCAGGCCGGCCCAGGGCACGGGCCTCGTAGTCCACCAGGTGGGACAGGTTGTCCTTGACCGTCCATCCCGGGCAGCCGGTCGGCAGCTCCCACTGGCCGTCCGGCAGGCCCGAGCACAGCTGGTCAACCGACGCCCAGACGATGGCCAGGTTGTCGACCGAGGCAGGCACATCAGCAGTGTGACACGGGCAGGTGGCGCGCGCTGTCGCGGTCATCGCCGATGATGGCCAGATGGCACACATCGGGCTGGTCACCCTGGTCGTCGCCGACTATGACGAGGCGATCGGCTTCTACGTACGCGCCGCCGGGTTCGACCTGGTGGAGGACACCGTACTGGGTGACGGCAACCGCTGGGACCTGATCCAGCCCGCCTGACGGCACACCCCAGGGCCGGACGGGCCGCTGCCGGTGGCTGGCTTTCAGGGCCGGGGCGGCCCGCTGCCGGGGTGGCTGGGCGGGTCGCCGGTCCCCCGCGCGACCGCCGTCACGCCGAGCAGCGCGGCCAGCAGGGCGGCGAGCGCGATGAAGTCGGCGGGGGTGAAGCTGCCCAGCGCGGCGAGGGCGCCAGCGAATCCCACGATCAGGATGGCCACCACGACCAGCCCCCACCCGTGCAGGAACAGCCGCAGCGGGAACGGCGACGCCGGAGCCGTCACGTCCGCCACGGCGGTCACCGGCTTGGTCGCGCGGTGCTCGGTCATGCCCTCGCGCACCCGCGCGGAGACCATCAGGCTGCCCGGCTGACCGGCGATCAGCAGCAGCTCGTCGGGATGAGCCGGGTCGGGGGTCTGCGTCACCGAGCCGCCGCCGGCCGCCCATGACACCACCGTGCGGCCGCCCGCCGCCAGCACCCGGTAGCGCGCCTGCTCGCCGGTGACCACGGTCTCCGGCCCGTCGATGACCACCAGCGCTGGCCCCGCGCCACCGGCCGCCGCCTCCTTCAGCGCGGCCGCGCTGCCGTTCCCGTTCGCCGCGCTGCCCTCCGCGCCCGCTGCGCCCGCTCCGCCGGTCACGATGAACTGGCGGCGGGCCAGCTGCTCGGCGAGCCGGATCTGCCGGGCGTTCACGTTCCATGCCATGGCCACCACGGCACATGCCAGCCCCGCCGCCCCCAGCCCCAGCAGCGCGGCGACCGCCGGGTGGCTGGCGCCAGCTGCGGCTGCGAACATGTCATCTCCCTGGTTGGGCGGTCGCGGTCAGCGCGGGAACCTGGCCTGGCCGATCCGGCTGTCCCGCCCGTGCCACGTAGGTATTCAAACACATAATCGAATCGACTGGAACCCCTCCCGGCCATCCGCTGCGCGTGGGCACGAACGTCCGGCCCGCCGCCGCCTGCCACGCCGCCTGGGGGAAATCCCCCACGTGAAGACGGGCGGCAGCCACGTTCCGCCCGCCGCCGCGGGTTCCTAGCGTGGCCACATGATCGAAATCCAGGATCTGACCAAACGGTACGGCGCCACGCTCGCCGTCGACGGGCTCAGCTTCGAGGTGCGGCCGGGGGTGGTGACCGGCTTCCTCGGCCCGAACGGCTCGGGCAAGTCCACCACCATGCGGCTGATCCTCGGCCTGGACCGCCCCGACGGGGGGCAGGCCCTCATCGGCGGCCGCCGCTACCGTGACCTGCGCTGGCCGCTGCGTGAGGCCGGGGCGCTGCTGGAGGCCAAGGCGTGCCACCCGGGCCGCAGCGCCCGCGCCCACCTGGCCGCGCTGGCAGCCAGCAACGGCATCGGCCGCCACCGGGTGGATGAGGTACTCGGCCTGGTGGGCCTGGCCGATGCCGCTGGCAAGCGGGCCGGGACGTTCTCGCTCGGCATGGCGCAGCGGCTCGGCATCGCGGCCGCGCTGCTGGGTGACCCGCCGGTGCTGCTGCTGGACGAGCCGGTCAACGGCCTGGACCCGGCCGGGATCCACTGGATCCGCGGCCTGCTGACATCGCTGGCCGCCGACGGCCGGGCCGTGCTCGTCTCCAGCCACCTGATCAGCGAGATCGCGCTGATGGCCGGGCACCTGGTGGTGATCGGCGAGGGCCGGCTGCTCGCCGACACCTCGGTCGCCGGGCTGTCGGCCGGCGCGGCGTCCCTGGAAGAGGCGTTCCTGCAGCTGACCGGCGACGGGACCGGCCACCGCGGGCACCCCATCATTTCCGGCACAACGACCGGCGGGCACGCGGCCCGCCGGAGGGGAGACTCGTCATGACCGTGCTCACCCAGCGCGCGCCGGCCGGCCGCTACCGCTTCCGGCACGCGGCCCAGATGGAATGGATCAAGCTGCGCAGCCTGCGTTCCACCTGGTGGACGCTGGCGATCACCGTGGCCGCCGCGGCCGTCATGGCCGCCGTCATCGGGCTGCACACCATCAGCAGATCGGCGGACCTGACCAACAACGACCTGGCCGGGGTGATCCCGGGCCTGCTGCTGATCGGCGTGCTCGGCGTGCTGACCATGACCTCGGAGTACTCCTCCGGGATGATCCGGGCGACGCTGACGGCGGCCCCCCGGCGGCCGCTGCTGCTCGCCGCGAAGGCCACGGTCTTCGGCCTGGGGTCGCTCGCGGCCGGTGAGGTAACCGCCTTCCTGGCCTTCTTCGCCGGCCGGGCTGCCTTGCGGCACGGGATACCGGTGCCCGCGCTGAGCCAGCCGGGCGTGCTCCGGGCGGTACTGCTGGGCGGCGCGAGCTACTGCCTGATCGGGCTGCTCGGCCTCGGGCTCGGCGCCATCATCCGGCACACGGCGGCGGCGATCGCCGTGCTCGTGGCCGGCGTGTTCCTCGTCGCGCCGATCATCGGCGCGGCCGCGCGTTCCCTGGCGGCCTACCTGCCGGTGTTCATCATCGGGAACTCGCTGACCACGACCAGGCCACCGTCGTGCCCGG
>DATIXO010000244.1:0-10318 GCA_035518495.1 Streptosporangiaceae bacterium | reverse complement strand
CGAACCCGCCCGCGTCCGCCCCGGTCAGCTCGCACAGGCTGGCGGCGATGCGGTCGAGCACCGCCTCCAGGTCCCGCTGGGCGGTCATGTCCGCGACGACGTCCCCGAGCTTGCGCACCACCCGGGCGCGCTGCGCCATGTAGCTCCTGGCGGCCTGGTCCGCGCCGGTCCGGTGGCAGACGTTCACCCAGCCGATGATCTCCCCGGCCCGGTCCCGCAGCGCGCTGATGTCGATACGCAGGTCGAGCAGTGCCCCGTCCTTGCGGGCGCGGCGGGTGGCGAAGGAGATCTGGCCGCCGGTGCGGATCCGTTCCAGCACCGCGTTGTGCTCGGCCTCCAGCTCCTCCGGGATGATCGGCGGCTCGGTGCCGATGACCTCTTTCGCGCTCCAGCCGAACATGCGCTCGGCGGCCGGGTTCCACAGCAGGACGGTCCGGTCCGTGCCGAACGCCACGATGGCGTCGGCCGCGCTCTCCACGACCGCACGCGCCGTCGCGTCCACACGGTCCTGCCCGGCGGCCGCCCGCTGCTCTGCCACGGCTTCATGGTGCCATCGCCGGAGCGCCCAGGCCCGGCGAATCCGCGGCGCAGCGGTGCCCGCCGCCCGCGGGCGCTACAGGTCGCGCCACTCCTGCCCGGTCGCGCCGGTGCAGGGGTCGATCTCCATCGCCGTCCCGCTCGCACCAGAATTGCCCGGGTCGGACAGGCAGAGGCCGGACGCCGGGTTCACCAGGGTGACCCCGGCGGTGCCCGGGACGAGCTGCCACTGCTGCGCGCCCGTCCCGTTGCAGGACCAGAGGTTCACGGGCGTGCCAGCGGCGGTGCCGCCGGCCTGGACGTCGAGGCACTTCCCCTGGACCCGCACGGTGCCGTCGGGCCCGGTGGTCCACTGCTGGGCGACGCTGCCGTCGCACTTCGACACGTCGATCATGGTGCCGTTGGCGGTCCCGCTGCTGTCATCCAGGCAGAGCCCGGCGACCCGGGACGACACCGGCCCGGCGGGCGGCGTCCACGCCTGGTTCTTGTTCCCGTTGCACGACCCGATGACCACCCGGGTGCCGTTCTTGGTGCTCCAGCCGGGATCGCTCAGGCACATGCCGGTTGCCGGGCTCAGCAGGGTGACCGGGATCGCGGCCAGCGAGGAGCTGATGCTCCGGGGGTAGGTCAGCCACCACTGCTGGACCGGGGCCCCGGTACACGTCGCCAGCTGCACCTTGGCGCCGCTGGCCGGGCTGGACCCGGGCGGCACCAGGCACTTGCCGTGTATCCGGAGCGTTCCGTCCTGCACGTAGGTCCACTGCTGGGCGGCGCTCCCGTTGCACTTCCAGATTTCGGCCCGGGTGCCGTTCGCCGCGCTGTTGCCGACGTCGTTGAGGCATTTGCCGCCGAGGTCAAGCTTCACCGGCCCGGCCGGCCCCTGGCTGGCCAGGCTCACCGTCCAGGGGAAGGAGACCGACCCGGACGTGCCGCCGGCGGCCGCGGTCACGACCGGGTGGTACGTGCCCGGCGTGCCCGGCCAGCCGGAGATCCGGCCGCCGGCGCCGATGGACGTCCCGGGCGGCAGTCCCGTGGCGGAGAACGAGGGCGCCTGGCCGCTGACCGGATCCGCCTGGCCGATCTGGAGCGAGGCCGCGCCGCCTCCGGCGCCGGTCCTGGTACCGGGGCTGAGCAGGGGGATCAGGGCAGGATTGAGCTGATCGAGGTCGGTGTCGGTGGTGTCGATGCCGGGCACGGTGCCGAGGCCGTACTGCCAGAAGCCCCAGTTCGCCCACCCGGCCGGCAGCAGCGGGCTGCCCGGGGTATTGGGATCGGACGGCCAGATCGGGGTCTGCCCGAACGCCGTGCTGCCCCCGGTGCACGTCTGCCACCAGCTCTTGGCGGTGTAGATGATCGGCAGCCGGCCGGTCTTGGCCTTGATCTCGCTGTCGAACCCGGCGATCCAGGTCACCATGGCGCTCGGCTTGAGCCCGTAACAGGAGTTGGTGTGGTCGGTGTTGACGTACGGGTCCCACTCGATGTCCAGCAGGACCGGCACGTTGCGGAAGCTGGCGCCCAGGTAGCTGAGCAGGTAGTCGGCCTGGACGGCGGGGCTCTTGCTGTGGCCGCCGCCGTTCGGGTTGGCGAACGCATAGGCGATCACCGACAGCCCGGCCGCCTGTGCCCCGGCCAGATCCTTGAGGGCCCAGGGGTTCTGGTAGTAGTTGCCCTCGGTCGCCTTGACCGCGGCGAACTGGATCCCGGCCCCGGCGACCTCGGCCCAGTCGATGGGCGTTGTGCTCGTCGGATGCTGAAAGGACGAGACGTCCACTCCCTGGAGCGCCCCGGGCAGGGCCGCGGGGGCAGCCGTGGATGCGGCCGGCCCGGCGGTGGAGGCGACGGCCGGCGAGCCGGCCAGTCCCGCGATGGCGAGGCTGGCGAGGAGCGCGCAGGCGCCCGCGGAGTGCAAGGACAGGTGATGGCGCACCCAGATGTCTCCCTTCCCCAGGACCGTCCTCGCCGTGGACCGTCCCTCCCCAGGGATCACCAACTTCGTGATGCTACGGGAGCGCCGGGTGTCACCTCAGCGGCATTGGTAACAAAAAGATCACTCTTGAGCTTGCTGTCACCGGTGGGGCACGCCGCGTTCCGGCGCGTACCGCTATCTCCGGCGCGTACCGCTATCTCCGGTGCGTACCGCTATCTCCGGTGCGTGCCGCTATTTCAGCAGCCGGGACAGCCTCCGGTCGGCCAGTGGCTTGCCACCGGTCTGGCAGGTCGGGCAGTACTGGAGGGCGGAGTCGGCGAAGGACACCTCGCGCACGGTGTCGCCGCAGACCGGGCAGGGCTGGCCCGCCCGGCCGTGCACCCGCAGGCCCGCCTTCTTCTCCGCCTTGAGTTCCCCGGCGGCCAGCCCGGCCGACCTGGCCACCGCCTCCGCCAGGGCGCTCCGCATCGCGGTGTAGAGCCCGGCGACCTCATCAGGGGTGAGGCTGGACGCCAGCTTGAACGGGGACATCTTCGCCGCGTGCAGGACCTCGTCGGAGTAGGCGTTGCCGATTCCCGCGATGATCTTCTGGTCCCTGAGCACGCCCTTGATCTGGGTGCGGCGGCCCGCGAGCAGCCCGGCCAGCGTCCCGGCCGTGAAGGAGTCCGCCAGTGGGTCCGGGCCGAGCGAGGAGATCCCCGGCACCTGGGCGGGGTCTTCGACCAGGTAGACGGCCAGCCGCTTGCGGGTGCCCGCCTCCGTGAGGTCGAAGCCGCTGCCGCCCTCGAACCGGAGCCGGAACGCGAGCGGGCTCCTGCCGGGCCGGGGCGGCCTGGGCGGCAGGCTGTCCTGCCAGCGCAACCAGCCAGCCCGGGCGAGGTGGGTGATCAGGTGCAGTTCGCCGGCCGGGGCGGAAGCGGCCGGCGCCCCGGCCACCGGCATGATCGCCAGGTCGAGGAACTTGCCGTGGCGCACGGCGCCGGTGACCTCCCGGCCGCTGAGCACCCCCAGATCCGGCTGGTAGGTCTTGAGCACCGCGAAGCTGGCGCTGGCGGCCCAGTCGATGATCCGGCCGACGGCGCGCTCCCGGAGGAAGATGGCGAGCGACTCGACCTCGGGTAGTTCCGGCACAGTACCGATTCTGCCGTGTCCGGGTTTGTGCTGTGTCAAGGCCGGTCAGGGCCTGCGGGCGGCCGTGCGCGCCGGGTCCCGCGGGGCGCCGGGCGGGCCACGCCGACTGGAATAGTTGCTTTATCAAAACTAACATAGATTGCGGAAGTGGTCCTCGGCGCGGAGCATTGACCTAACAGGGACGAGTAGCCATGGACCAGGCAGAATCTTCGCCTTTCCCGGGCCAGCCCGACCGCTCGCGGCGGCGGGCCCGCGACGAGGAGCCGCGGCACGGCGCCGCCGTCAGCCTCGACCACCCGGTCGTGGCCGGCTACGACGGCTCGCCGTCGAGCCGCCATGCGCTGGCCTACGCGGCTGGCCTGTCCCGCCGCCTTGAGCGGCCGCTGCTGGTGGTCCACGTGAGCCCGCCAGCGGTCTACTGCGAGCCCCTCACCGGCCAGGTGATCGGGGCGGTGCGTGACCGGTCAGAGACCGAGCGCTGGCTGCTCGCCGAGCTGGACGAGACCTGCGACCGGGCCGGCATCGACGTGTGCGTCGTCACCCGGCGCGGCAGCCCGGCCAGGGAGCTGGCCGCCGCGGCCGAGGAAACCGCGGCGGACGCCCTCGTCATCGGCGCACCCGGGCACCGCTGGCATCATGTGGCCGGCTCGGTGCCCGGCTGGCTGGCGCGGCACGCGCGCTGCCCCGTCATCGTCGTCCCCTGACCCAGGTCCCGGGCCCGCCGCGAGCGGGCACACCTCACCGGGACCGGCCGGGAAGGGTCCCCTCCGGGAGCCGGCCGGGAAGGGACTTTGGGCCCTTCTGGCCTGGCCGGGGCGCTGGCGATACTGGGGCGCTAGGCAGCAGAGGGGACCGCTGGGGGCATGGCAGGCCGGCGTGATGCGGAAGATCCGGAGGGGCCGATGGCAGAGGAGGCTCACCCCGGCCCGTCGCCGGCAGCACCCCCGCTGGGCGCCTCGCCCGCAACAGCGCCGCCGCCCGGCGCCTCGGCCGCGGTCATCGGGGTGCCGGGGCTGCAGGCGATCATCGACGCCCTGCGCGGCCAGGGCTTCACGGTGGTCGGCCCCACCCGCCGGGACGGGACTATCGTGCTGGCCGAGATCACCGGGACCGGCGACCTGCCGGCCGGCTGCGGGGACGAGCAGGACGCCGCTCACTACCGGCTGCGCCAGCGCGGCGATCAGGCACTGTTCGGGTTCGCGGCCACCGCGCAGTCCTGGAAGTCCATCCTGTTCCCGCCCCGCGAGCTGGTCTGGGCCGGGGACCGGGACGGGCCGGGTTTCACCGCCCGGCCCGGCGGACAGGACGCCCCCCGCTACGCCCTGCTCGGGGTCAGGTCCTGTGACCTGCACGCGATCGGCATCCACGACGCGATCCTGCTCGGGCGCGGCTTCACCGACGCGGCCTACGCGGCCCGGCGCGAGGGCACCTTCATCATCGCGGTCGGCTGCTCCCATCCCGGCGGCACCTGTTTCTGCGTCTCCATGGGCACCGGCCCCCGCCCGGAGGCGGGCTTCGACCTGTCCCTCACCGAGCTCACCGGCGCCGGGACGCACCGCTTCGTGGTCACCGTCGGCAGCGCCCGCGGTGACGCCCTGCTCGCCTCGCTGCCGCCCGGCGCGGCGGCCACCGCGGCCGGCCGGGCCGAGCTGGCCGCCGCCGATGACGTGCTCTCCCGTGCCACCGCGTCGATGGGCCGCCAGCTCGACACCGGCGGCATCCGTGAGCTGCTGTATGACAACGCCGAGCACCCCCGCTGGGACGACGTGGGCTCACGCTGCCTGGCCTGCACCAACTGCACGCTGGTCTGCCCGACCTGCTTCTGCGTCTCGCTGGAGGACGTCACCGACCTGGCCGGCGGCCACGCCGAGCGGCACCGGGTCTGGGACTCGTGCTTCACCAGCGAGCACTCGCACCTGAGCGGGGGCAGCGTGCACGGCTCCACCCGCTCCCGCTACCGGCAGTGGATGACCCACAAGCTGGCCTCCTGGATCGACCAGTTCGGCATGTCCGGCTGCACCGGCTGCGGGCGGTGCATCACCTGGTGCCCCGCCGCGATCGACATCACCGAGGAGGCCGCGGCGCTGCGTACGCCGCCCCCGCCCAGCAGCACGCCGCCCCCGCCCGGCGGCGCACCGTCCCCGCCGGGCAGCGCCCCCGCCCCGGGCCAGGCGGGGAGGCGAGCCCGGTGAAGATCCGGTCCATCGCCGACTACCTGTCGGCCCACCCGTTCTTCGCCGACCTGGACGCCGGCTCCCTGGCCGAGCTGGCCGGCTGCGCCGTCAACGAGCACATCCGGGCCGGCGAGTACCTGTTCCGCGAGGGCCACCCGGCGGAGCACTTCTACCTCGTCACCCGCGGCCGGATCGCCCTGGAGCTGTTCAGCCCGGCCACCGGGCCCCACGTGCTGGACTCGGCGGGCGAGGGGGAGGTGCTGGACTGGCCGTGGCTGATCCCGCCGCACCGCTGGTTCTTCGACGGCCGGGCGGTCGAGCCCACCAGCGTGGTCTCGCTGGACGCCGCCTGCCTGCGCGGGAAGTGCGAGGCGGACCCGCGGCTGGGCTTCGAGCTGGCGATACGGGCCGCCCAGACGATGTCCCACCGGCTGCAGGCCACCCGCGCCCGCCTGCTCGACATGTACGCAGCCCCATGACGGCGGCCGGCGCCACCCGCCCGCGCCCATCCGGGCCCCCGCTGCTGCCCCGCCCGTTCCGGGTGCTGGCCACCCGGCCGGAGACCGCCGACACCACCACCCTGACGATCGAGCCCGCCGACGGGGTCCCGCTGGCGTTCGCCGCCGGCCAGTTCACCATGCTCGGCACGTTCGGCGGCGCCGAGGCGCCCATCTCGGTGACAAGCTCACCGGCCGCGGGCCCGGTGGAGCAGACCATCCGGGACATGGGCGGCGTCACCCACGACCTCACCACGGCGGCGCCGGGTCACATGCTGACCGTCCGCGGCCCCTATGGGACCGGTTGGGACATAACGGACGGTGTGGGCGGCGACCTTGTCTTTGTCGCGGGCGGGATCGGGCTGGCCCCGCTGCGCTCGGCGCTGCTCGAGGCGCTCGCCAACCGGGCGGCGTACCGCCGGGTGGTGCTGCTTTACGGCGCGCGCACACCGGCCGAGCAGGTGTTCCGTGACGATCTCGCCCGCTGGGCGGCAGGGGAGGGCGACGTCGCGCTCGCCGTCACCGTGGACCGGGCCGACCGCGGCTGGGCCGGCCCGGTCGGGCTGGTCACCAGCCTGATCCCGGGCGCCGGGTTCGACCCGGCCAGCACGCTGGCGCTGGTGTGCGGGCCGGAGGTGATGATGCGGTTCGTGGCCATGGCGCTCATCGACGCGGGCGTGCCCGCCGGGCGGATCAGGATCTCGCTGGAGCGGAACATGAAATGCGGGATCGGCCTGTGCGGCCACTGCCAGCTCCGGGAGCTGTTCATCTGCACCGACGGCCCGGTGCTGGGCTACGACCGGTTGGCCGGCCTGATGACGGTACGGGAACTCTGAGATGACCAGCACGGGCACTGCCAGCGCCGGCGGGGCGGGCGGGGGCGGAGCCTCCCGGCGGCCCAAGCTGGCCGTCTGGAAGTTCGCCTCCTGTGACGGCTGTCAGCTGACGCTGCTGAACTGCGAGGACGAGCTGCTCACCGTCGCCAGGGAGATCGACGTCGCCTACTTCCCCGAGGCGAGCCGGGCGATGGTGGCGGGCCCGTACGACCTGTCGCTGGTGGAAGGGTCCATCACCACCCCCGGCGACGCCGAGCGGATCCGCCGGGTGCGGCAGGCGTCGCGCCGGCTGGTCACGATCGGCGCGTGCGCCACCGCGGGCGGCATCCAGGCACTGCGCAATTTCGCCGACGCCGGCGAGTTCCGCTCGGCCGTGTACGCCCACCCCGAGTACATCGCGACGCTGGCGGACTCGACCGCCATCGCGGCGCACGTGCCGGTCGATTTCGAGCTGCACGGCTGCCCGATCGACCGCGGCCAGCTGCTGGCGGTGCTGGGCGCCTTCCTGCACGGCCGCAAGCCGCCGATCCCCGGCTACAGCGTGTGCGTGGAGTGCAAGCGGCGCGGGACCGTCTGCGTGATGGTCGCCCACGGCACCCCTTGCCTGGGCCCGGTCACGCACGCGGGATGCGGGGCGCTCTGCCCGGCCTACGGCCGGGGCTGCTACGGCTGCTTCGGGCCGCAGGACACCCCCAACGCCGCCTCACTGGCGGGCAGGCTCACCTTCCTCGGCATGCCGGAACGGGACGTGCAGCGGGTGTTCCGCACGTTCAACGCCGCGGCCCCGGCGTTCCGCGCCGAGAGCGAGCGCCACGGGGAGCAGGCCGGATGAGACGGCCTCTGTCAATCCCGGACTGTCCACGACTGCCGCGGCCGCTGGGCCAAGGCGCTGGCTGGCGCGCCTCCGGCACGACCCAGCGTGAGCGGTGTCCCGGCGGCGAGGACCTGCCTCCCGAAGCCAGCGAAGCGCCCGCGAGGAAGGCCATCAAATGAGCGGTGGCGGTGCCCCGGCCACGGGCGGCCCCGGCGACGGCCGCCGGACCCTGCACGTGCCCATGCTCGCCCGCGTCGAGGGCGAGGCAGCCATGCGGGTGGTGGTCGAGGACGGCCAGGTCAGCGACGTCGAGCTGCGCATCTTCGAGCCGCCGCGGTTCTTCGAGGCGCTGCTGCGCGGCCGGTCCTTCACCGAGCCGCCGGACATCACCGCCCGCATCTGCGGGATCTGCCCGGTCGCCTACCAGATGAGCGCCTGCCAGGCGATCGAGGACGCGTGCGGGGTCACCGTCCCGCAGCCACTGGCCGACCTGCGGCGGCTGCTCTACTGCGGGGAGTGGATCGAGAGCCATGCGCTGCACATCTACCTGCTGCACGCGCCGGACTTCCTCGGCTACGAGAGCGCCATCGACCTCGCCCGCGACCAGCGCGCGGTGGTGGAACGCGGGCTGCGGCTGAAGAAGGCCGGCAACGCGATCATGACCGTGGTGGGCGGCCGGTCCATTCACCCGGTCAACGTGCGGGTCGGCGGCTTCTTCCGGCTGCCCGCCGCCGGGGAGCTGCGCGGGCTGCAGGCCACGCTGACGGAAGCGCTGGCCGACGCGCTCGCCACGGCCGAGCTGGTGGCCGGCTTCGACTTCCCGGACTTCACCCAGGACTGCGAGTACCTCTCGCTGCGCCCGGCGCACGGCTACCCCATCGAGGCCGGCCAGGTGGTGACCTCCGGCGGCCTGGCGTTCCCCGCCGCCGGATTCGACGCGCACGTCACCGAGGAGCACGTGCGGCACTCGCACGCGCTCCACGCCCGGCTGCACGGCACCGAGGCTTACCTGACCGGGCCCCTCGCCCGTTACGCACTCAACTCCGCCGCCCTGTCGCCGCTGGCCGCCCGCGCCGCGCGTGACGCGGGCCTGGGCAGCGCCTGCCGCAACCCGTTCCGCTCGATCATCGTCCGCGCGGTGGAGATCATCTACGCCTGCGAGGAAGCGCTGCGGATCATCGGCTCCTGGCCGGGCGCGGACGCTCCCTCGGTGCCGGTGCGGCCGCGGGCGGGCACCGGCTACGGGGCCACCGAGGCACCGCGCGGCCTGCTCTACCACCGGTACCGGCTCGCCGCCGACGGCACGATCACCGATGCCCGGATCGTGCCGCCCACCTCGCAGAACCAGATCAGCATCGAGCGCGACCTGCGCGCCTTCGTGCAGCCCCGGCTGCGGCTGGACGACGGCGAGCTGACCCGCCAGTGCGAGCAGGCGATCCGCAACTACGACCCGTGCATCTCCTGCGCCACCCATTTCCTCGACCTCACCGTGGAGCACCGGTGACGGCCCGGGCGCGCACCGGGGCGGTGCTGGTGGTCGGGGTCGGCCGGCGTGACCGGGGCGACGACGCGGCCGGGCCGGCGGTCGCCGAGCGCGCCATGGAGCTGGTCCCGCCCGGGGTCACCGTGACCGAGCGGGCGGAGCCGGCCGGGCTGATCGGCACCTGGGCCGGGGCCGAGCTGGTCGTGATCACCGACGCGGTGCGGTCCGGGCAGCCGCCGGGCACGGTCCACGTGCTGCACGCCTGCCACGGGCCGCTCCCGGTGGGCACCGGGGCGGGCAGCACACACGGCCTCGGCCTGGCCGAGGTGATCGAGCTGGGGCGCGCGCTCCGGCAGCTCCCGCCCCAGCTGGTGGTCGTCGGGGTGGAGGCGCGGCAGTTCGGGCTGGGCGAGCCGATGTCACCGCCGGTCCAGGCCTGCATCGAGCTGGCGGCGAAGACGGTGGCGGAGGTGATCCGTACCGGCTGACCTGGGCCTTCTCCCGCTCGTGGCCCGAGCCGGTGCCCGGCGGTGGGAGACTATGGCTGCCGGGTGAGAGCGGCGTGCCTGACCGCGCGGGGGCAGCGCATGATGCGTGAGGACAGGGGTATCGAATGAGACGTGGGCACATAGGCTCTGGCCGGTGCGCTGAGTGGGCGAGGAGGGATTTGAACCCTCACGTCCTTTCGGACACACGGACCTGAACCGTGCGCGTCTGCCGTTCCGCCACCCGCCCGGGCAACGAGTCAGGTTAGCACGCCGCCAAGGTGACCCTCACCGCCGATACGATCGGATGCGAGCAGGGGAAGGAGGTGCCCGGTGGGAGTGCTACAGCGTTTCGAGCGAAGGCTCGAAGGCATGGTCGAGGGTGCCTTCGCGCGGGCGTTCAAATCCGAGCTCGAGCCGGTGGAGATCGCCAG
>DATIXO010000243.1:0-2518 GCA_035518495.1 Streptosporangiaceae bacterium | reverse complement strand
TGGAGGCGCTGGTCGCCTACGAGGCGGTCAGCTCGATCACGGTGATGGTGCTGATCCTGCTGGCGCAGGGCTTCCAGCGGCCCGCCGAGTTCGAGCTGCCGATTCTGCTGGCCGTGCTGCTGTTCGGCAGTGGGCTGGTCTTCGCCCGGGCGCTGGAGCGCTGGCTATGATCCGGGACGTGTTCGCCGGCGTGTTCCTCGGCCTGGCCGCGGCGGTCGTGCTCGCCTCGGCGGCCGGCGTCCTGGTCATGCGGGGCGTGCACCGGAAGCTGCACTTCGTGACGCCGGCCGCGCTGGTGGCCCCGGTCCTCGTTGCGCTGGCCGTGTTCATCCGGCAGGGCCTTGATGAGAACACCGGCGAGAGCGTGCTGGCCGTGCTGTTCGTCGTGATCGCCGGGCCGTTCCTCAGCCACGCCACCATCCGGGCGGCCCGGATCCGCGACGAGGGCGACTGGCGCGGCAGCCGACCTGGCCGGGCTCCGTCGCGCGGGTCGCGGGAGGCGCTCAGCCGATCGTTACCATCCGGAGAGCAGTGGCCTTCTTAGCTTGCCGTTTAACCCGTTTTCTTGTCCGCCATGCTGGCCTTGCGGTGCTTGCCGACGTCGTGACGTGCGGCTGGTCGGCGGTTCTTCGATCCGGGCGGGCGGCCGGGGCCGGGCTTGCGGGGTTTCGGTGCGCCGGCCGGGCAGGTGATCTTCGCGCGGATGTTCCGGAACCCCCGCCGCACCCGCGCCGGGGTGAGCCGGCCCGGCGGGGCGGGGCGCTCCCAGGGTCGGCGCAGGTCGGCGGCCAGCGGCCGGGCGAGGCGGAGCTGGGCATGGCAGGCGATGATGAGCCAGGTCCACCGGTCGGCGGCGGCCGGGTCACAGATCTTCGGGGCGGTCCAGCCGAGGACCTGCTTAAACAGGCGGAAGGTGTGCTCGATGTCGAACCGGCGCAAGAACGCCTGCCAGCACCGGTCCACATCTGCTGGCGTCGCGCCGGTGGCTGACCACCACAGCCATACTGGCTTGGGGTCACGGTCGCCGGGCAGGTGATCGACCTGCAGGCGGATTAGGGTGCCGTCGATGACCGGCAGCTCGCCGTCGTGGTCCTGCCAGGCGGCCCGGCTGGTCAGCCGGGGATGCAGCCGGTCCCATGACTGGGCCACGGCGGTGCCGTACCGGGTGGTCTGGGTGACCGTCGTGACCGGCGGGTCTGGCCAGGTGCCCGGCTCGGCGAGCTTGAGTTCGTGACCGTGCCGGGAGGGGCGGCCGTTCGCGCCGGGGGCGCGCGGCGCGGCGGGGAAGTACAGCACCCGGTCCGAGCGGAGCCGGCCCAGCAGCTCCACCGGCAGGTCCGTGAGCAGGAACGCCAGCCGGGTCACGTCGTACCCGGCATCGAACACGACCAGGATGTCCGGGTCGCCTTCCTTGTGCTGGCCGGCCGCGATCAGCCGGGTGACCACCTCGCGGACCTGGGCGGCGGTCACGTCGGTCTCATTGTCGGCCGGGCCGAGGCGGACCGCGTCCAGCACCGCGGTCCAAGACGTGCGGCCGGGCTCCAGCGCGGCGACCACGGAGTACGGCCAGCCCGGGATCATCTGCGCCTGGCCCTTCCCGCGGCCGTACGTGTGGCAGAACAGGCGCTCCGGGCTGGTCGCCGCGTCCGGCCGCAGCCAATTGCTCACATCCACCGCCAGCATCAGGCGGTCATCGGCGGCGCGCGGCAGCGGCAGCCCCGCCACCGCCCGGCGCAGCCGCCCGATCTCGATCCGCCCCGCATTCACCGCGTCATAAAGCGCGCCGTGCCCGCGCCGGTGCTCCGGCGCCAGCGATAACCCCGCCAGCGTCCGCACCGGCCCGTCCGCGCACAACGTCGCCTCAGCCAGCTCGAACAGCGCATCCGCGCGCTTGGTCAGGCATTTGTACAGCTCGCCGCGGAAAGTCCCCAGCCGCTCCAGGGCCTCCCGCGTCCCGGCCACGGCCCCGCCCGCCGGCTCGACGTCCGCCCCCCGCCACGCGATACTGAATGCCACGGCCACCGCCTTCATCTTCGAGCTCCTGGTAAGAACCCGAAGATGATCACGCGGTGGCCTCCTCGTGTCACCTGTGACACGCCGGACAGGACCAACGAACTGCGTCAAGCGGGACAGCAGAAGTTAAATGACAAGCTAAGCTTGCCGTTTAACCTGCCTGGCTGGGTCCGGGCTGCTTTGCAGATCTTGCGATGATGTGTCCGGCGTGTCGCCGAGCGTGAATGCGGCCTTTGCGTGATCATGTGTTTCGCCAGAAACCTTGATCCACAACAAAGGCCGTGATGAACAGTTTGCAAGGGGATGCGGCCCGTGTCGAGGGCCTGGGCGTGCTGTCACGGTTCCGGCTTGGCTTCTATGGGTGCGTGTGTCCCGAACAGGAAGGGAGCTCGATGTAGGTAGAGCTTTGTGACCTGGTGCTGTGCGGACGATGGAGGTAGGCCCTCCGGAACCTCCCTGCGGGGGGCGGTTCCAAACCACCTACTGCTGCGTTAGCTGAAGCCTG
>DATIXO010000242.1:0-20760 GCA_035518495.1 Streptosporangiaceae bacterium | reverse complement strand
CGGGGGGATCCCGGGGGGTCGTCCCCCCGGGCCAGCACAGACCGGGGCGGCACCGGCCGGCATCGGCAGCGCCGATGACCTGCACGCGGCGGCGACCAGGATCACCGGGCTGGCGGATTTCGGTGCCGACGACTACCGCGATGGGCTCGACGTGCTGCTGCAGTCGTGCGCCCGCGAGGCCGGCCTGACCGAACTGGGCGCGAAGGTGCACCGGGCCTTCCTGCGCGGCGCGCTGGTGGCCCGGCTGCTCAGCGAGGCGGGCTGGGCCCGCTACCCCGAGCACGCGGGGATCAGCATCGAGCGGCCGATCTTCGTCACCGGGCTCCCCCGCACCGGCACGACCGCGCTGCACCGGCTGCTCACCGCCGACCCGGCCAGCCAGGGCCTGGAGCTGTGGCTCGCCGAGGTGCCGCAGCCCCGCCCGCCCCGGGGGACATGGCAGGACGACCCCGCGTTCCGCCACATCCAGGCGGCCTGCGAGCGGCACCACGTCGCCCACCCGGAGTTCATGGGTGTGCACTACACCGCGGCCGACCAGGTGGAGGAGTGCTGGCAGCTGCTGCGGCAGTCGATGCGCTCGGTCTCCTATGAATGCCTGGCGCACCTGCCGTCCTACTCCGCCTGGCTGGCCGGGCAGGACTGGACGGCCGCCTACCGCAGGCACCGGCGGAACCTGCAGCTGATCGGCCTGCCCGACCGCGGCCGCCGCTGGGTGCTCAAGAACCCCAGCCACCTGTTCGCGCTCGGCGCGCTGCTGCGCGTCTACCCGGACGCGCTGGTTGTCCAGACCCACCGCTCTCCCCGGACCGCGATCGCGTCGGTCTGCAGCCTCGCCGCACAGGCCTCGGCCGGCTGGTCGGCGGTGTTCACCGGCGAGGTGATCGGCCGCGACCAGCTGGAGCTGTGGGCCCGCGGCCTCGAGCTCTTCACCGCCGAGCGCGCCCGGCACGACCCGGCACAGTTCTGCGACGTGGACTACGACGACTTCGCCGCGGACCCGGTCGCCGCCGTGGCAGCGGTCTACGCGCACTTCGGGCTGGCCCTGAGCCCGCAGGCCCGGGCGGCCATGGAGGCACTGCCCGGCCCGGCCCGGGCCGCCAAGGAGGCACCGCGCGGCCCGGCCCAGGCCGCCAAGGAGACACCGCGCGGCCCGGCCCGGACCGCCAAGGAGACACCGCGCAGGCACCGTTATGCGCTATCGGACTTCGGGCTCACCGGCGAGCAGGTCGACGAGCGTTTCGGTTTCCGTCATGGCTAGTGCGAGTCGCGGCTGACGGCCGCGCCGCTCGACCCGACGAGGAAGTCAAGGTCGGCGCCGGTGTCGGCCTGCTGGACGTGGTCGACGTACAGCAGCTCCCACCCCCGGCGCGGGCTGGCGTACCCGGCGGCGGCCGCCTGGCTGGGGGTGCGCCGCCGCAGCTCCGCCGCGGGGACGTCGAGGTCCAGCCGGCGGGCAGGCACGTCGAGCACGATGACGTCGCCGGTCCGCACCAGCGCCAGCGGGCCGCCAGCGGCCGCCTCCGGCGTCACGTGCAGGACGACGGTCCCGTACGCGGTCCCGCTCATCCGGCCGTCGCAGACGCGCACCATGTCGCGCACGCCCTGCTCGAGCAGCTTGCGCGGCAGCGGCAGGTTCGACACCTCGGGCATCCCGGGGTAGCCCTTGGGGCCGCAGCCGCGCAGGACCAGCACCGAGCCGGGGTCCACGTCCAGGTCCGGGTCGTTGATGCGGGTGTGCAGGTCCTCGATGGTTTCGAAGACCACCGCCCGGCCGCGGTGCCTGAGCAGGTGCTCCGACGCCGCGGCGGGCTTGATGATCGCGCTGCCGGGGGCGAGGCTCCCGTGCAGCACCGCGATGCCCGCCTCCGGCTGCAGCGGCTCGGCGCGGGTCCGGATGACCTCACGATCCCAGATCTGCGCCTCGCCGAGGTAGCCCACCAGCGGCCGGCCGGTGACCGTGATGGCGTCCGGGTCGAGCAGGTCGGCCACCTCATGCAGCACGGCGTGCAGGCCACCGGCGCGGTGCAGGTCCTCCATCAGATGCCGGCCGGCCGGCTGCACGTCGGCGAGCAGCGGGACGCCGGAGCCGATGCGGTCGAAGTCGTCGATGGCCAGCGGCACGCCCAGCCGCCCGGCGATGGCGAGCAGGTGCACCACCGCGTTCGTGGACCCGCCGATCGCGGCGAGCGCGACGATCGCGTTGCGGAACGAGCCAGCGGTCATGACCTGGCTGGGCCGGCGGCCGGCCGCGGCCATCTCCACGGCCAGGCGGCCGGCCGCGTGCGACGCCTCGAGCAGGCGGCTGTCCGGGGCCGGCAGCCCAGCCGTACCGGGCAGCGTCATGCCGAGCGCCTCGGTGAGCAGTCCCATGGTGGAGGCGGTTCCCATGGTGTTGCAGTGCCCCCGGCTGCGGATCATGGAGGACTCCGACGCCAGGAACGCGTCCGGTGGCAGCGCGCCAGCCCGGACCTCCTCGCTGAGCCGCCACACGTCGGTGCCGCAGCCCAGCGGGACGCCGTGGAACGTCCCGGTGAGCATCGGGCCGCCGGGCACCACCACGGCCGGCAGATCCACCGACGCCGCCGCCATCAGCAGCGACGGGATCGTCTTGTCGCAGCCGCCGAGCAGCACCGCGCCGTCGATCGGGTTCGCCCGCAGCATCTCCTCGGTGGCCATCGCCGCCATGTTCCGCCACAGCATCGCGGTCGGCCGCACGTTGGTCTCCCCGAGCGAGACCACCGGCAGGTTCAGCGGTATGCCGCCCGCCTCGTAGATGCCGTCCCTGACCGAGGCTGCGACCTCGTCCAGGTGCGCGTTGCACGGGGTGAGGTCGGACGCGGTGTTCGCGATCGCGATGTGCGGCCGCCCCGAGAAGGCGTTCGCCGGCAGACCCCGCCGCATCCAGGCCCGGTGCAGGTACCCGTTGCGGTCGTCGCCTGAATACCACTGTGCACTTCGAAGCTCGGTCACATCAGTGTTCTTCCCCACCGCGGGGGTGCTCGCGCATCCATGGCGCGTGACATCATCGGCCCCGTGAGCGCCACAACGATGCGGGCCTTCGTGGTCACCGCGCCCGGGCAGGCTGATGTGCGGGAGGTGGCAGCGCCCGTCGCGCAGCCCGGCGAGGTCGTCATCGACGTCGAGCGGGCCGGGGTGTGCGGTACCGATGTCGAGTTCTTCACCGGCGAGATGGCCTACCTGCACGACGGCCACGCCCGCTTCCCGATGCGGCTCGGCCACGAGTGGGCCGGGACCGTCTCGGCGGCCGGCCCGGGGGCCGACCCGGCCTGGATCGGCCGCCGGGTGACCGGCGACACCATGCTCGGCTGCGGCGCCTGCGGCCGCTGCCGGGGCGGGTACCAGCATGTCTGCGAGTCCCGGCAGGAGGTGGGCATCCGCGGCGGGCGCCCCGGCGCGCTCGCCGAGCAGCTCGCGATGCCGGTCAGCGCGCTGCGCGCCCTGCCCGCCACCGTCGACGCCGTGCTCGGTGCCCTGGCCGAGCCCGGCGGCAACGCCCTGCGTTCCGCCCAGGGGGCCGGGCTGCGCCCGGGAGAGCGGGTGCTCGTGCTGGGCCCGGGGACGATCGGGCTGCTGGTGGCGATGTTCGCGCGGGCGGCCGGGGCCGAGGTGCACCTGCTGGGCCGCTCGGACCGGTCGCTCGGCTTTGCGCGGAGCCTGGGCTTCGGCGGTGTGTGGACAGCCGATGAGCTGCCGCGGCTGACCTTCGACGCCGTGGTGGACGCCTCCAACTCACCGGACCTGCCCGCCCGGGCGGTCGAGCTGGTGGAGCCCGGCAGGCGGGTGGTGTACGTGGGCATCGCCGGCCGTCCCAGCGTCATCGACAGCCGCGCGCTCGCGCTCAAGGACGTCACCGCGGTCGGCGTGCTCAGCGGCTCGCCCGGCCTCCTCGGCGCGATCGATCTGTACGCCAGCGGGGCAGTCGACCCGCGGCCGCTGATCGCGGCGACGGTCGGCCTCGACGGGATCGCCGCGGTGCTGGCCGGGGACCGGCCCGCTGGCGCGGGCCCTGGCCCCAAGATCCACGTCGATCCCCGCCGCTAACCCGCTGGCAGCGACCCCGCGGGCGCTGCCAGCAGCTCGTCCGCGGACCCGGCGGTGAGGTATTCGTGCACCAGGCGCACGGCCATCGCGCCGTCGCCGACGGCCGAGGCGACCCGCTTGATCGAGCGGTGGCGGGCGTCACCGGCCGCGAAGACCCCCGGCACCGAGGTCTCGAGCGGCAGAGGCGCGCGATCGAGCGGCCACCGGGACGGATGCGAGCCCTCGCGCACCACGTCGCGCCCGGTCAGGATGTAGCCCCATTGCAGCTGAACTGTCCCGGGCAGCCACTGCGTGCGCGGCTCACCGCCGATCAGCACGAAGAGCGCGGCCGCCGGGACCTGCTCCGCCCGGTCGTGCCGCCGGTCGCACACGGTGAGCGCCTCGATCCACGGCTTGGTGATGTGGTAGTCGGCCTGGCCGAGCGTCATGGCCTGGACGATCGGGCTCCGCGCCGAGTAGTCGCGCTCCACCAGCAGCACCCGTTTGGCCAGCGGGTGCATCTCGTGCGCGCGGGCGAGGAAGTCGGTCCCCGGCATCTCGCCCATGTCGTGGTCGACGATGAGCAGCGCCACCGGATCTTGCGCGCCGGCCAGCCCGCGCACCGTGGCCAGCCCGGCGGCGGCCGACGACTCACCGATCACGCGGAAGTCCTCGCCGAACCGCCTGCTGAGGTCGTCCCGGAGGGCACGCACCACCCCGGCGTCGTCGTCGATCACGAACAGCACGGGCCGTGACATCTGCCGCACGCCAGACCTCCCCCATCCGCCCGCCGGTGCACTCCCGCCGGCGGGTCCCCCACCTCACCGGCGCCGCAGCAGGCTCAGATACCTACAGACGATACAAGCCGGGCGGGGACCCGGGGCCGGGCGGGACCCACGGCGGTCGTTACCATTTCGTTATGCAGCTACCGGTATTTCCCGGTACCTGCGTCGCTCTGGTCTCCGTAGTGCTATCGGCCAACTACTCGCTGGACTTTCCGCGAACCACGGACGCAGGATGAGGTGGCAGTGCAATGGGGGAGCCGGGCATGAAATGGTTCTTCGAGGAGCGCCGCGGGAACGGCGGCGGGACCGGTGACGGCGGCGGGACCGGTGACGCCGGCGGGACCGGTGACGGCAACCAGGACGGGCGCGGCGATGGTGAGTCAGCGCCCGACCTGACGATCCTGCCCGCGCCGCTGCTGCAACGGCACGGCGCCGTGGCGCTCGATCCCGGGACCGCCGCGGAGATCCCCAGCGGCACCGATCGCGGGCCTGCGCCGCCCCGGTCGACGGTCTACCGCGCCAGGACGCTGCTGATCCCGGGCGACCTGCTGTTCCCCCCTGGCCACCCGCCGGACGAGGACTCACCCTTCCTCCAGCAGAGCAACATGGTGCTCGCCCGCCTCGGGATGAGGATGATCCGGCCGCCGGCCGACCGCGCCGGGGCGCGCCCTGGCGGCATCCTGAGCCGTCTGCCCCGGCCGGTGGTCCTGGTGCCCGCCGCGCCCGGCGACGACGTGCCCGCGCGGCCGGTGGTGATCAACGCATGGGTGGCGCTGCAGGCGCTGCGCGCGGCCGTGCCCTCGCCTGAGCATGACGCACTGGACGAGACGTCCGTCAGCCGGATCACGCTGGAGCACCTGCTGATCAGCTCGGCCATCGCCGGCAGCGGGGCCCACGGTCACGGCGGCGGCCTCGGCGGCGGCACGGACGGCAGCAGCGGCGTCACCGGGCCCACCACCACCGACTCCTACACCTACTCCGGCGGCGACACCCGCACCCCGGTCATGGTCGCGGCCGACGCGCCCCCCCGGGAGCCGGCCGACGTCGTCCAGCGCGACTACGGCCGCCGGCCGGTGGTGGCGGTGCTGGACACGGGCGTCCGCGCGCACACCTGGCTGGGTGTGGAGCCGCAGCCCGCTGGCACGGGCAGCGGTTACGACTTCGCCCCTGACAGCTTTGTCGAGATCGACCAGGCCATACAGGACGCCCTTTTCGCCGAGAGCGACCAGGCGGCCATTGACGGTGACCGGCCGCGTAGGCCGATCAGGTACCCATGGGACCAGCCCGTCACCGCGAACTCGCTAGTGGGTGAGCTTGACACCGACACGGGCCACGGCACATTCATCGCGGGGCTGGTGCGCCAGGTCGCGCCCGATGCCAAGGTCCTGGCCGTGCGGATCATGCACAGCAACGGCATCGTCAACGAAGGTGACCTCATCCACGCGCTCGGCCTGCTCGCCGAGCGCGTCGAGGACGCCGAGGCCGGCGACATGGACACGATGGTCGATGTGGTCTCCCTGTCGCTGGGCTATTTTGACGAGACCCCGGACGACGTGACCTTCAGCTCGGGGCTGTGGCTGGCGATCGAGGAACTGCTCGGCCTGGGTGTCACGGTCCTCGCCGCGGCCGGGAACTACGCCACCAGGCGCGAGTTCTACCCCGCCGCGTTCACCAGGCTGCTGCAGCCGGGCCAGGTGCCGCTGATCAGCGTGGGCGCGCTGAACCCGAACGGCTCCAAGGCGCTGTTCAGCGACGAAGGCACCTGGGTGACGGCCTGGGCCTCGGGCGCGGCCGTTGTCAGCACGTTCCCGACCGACATCAACTGCAGCCGCAGCCCGGAGATCGAGACGCAGGCGTACCCGGCCGGCGAGATGCCGCCCGCCGCCGGGATGCCGCGTCAGGCGCTCGATCAGGACGACTACTCCGGCGGGTTCGCGGTCTGGAGCGGCACCTCGTTCTCGGCCCCGCTGCTGGCCGCGCGCATCGCCAGAGCGCTGCTGGAGGACGCGGGCACGGCCGCGCTGCGGCTGGACCAGTCAGGGCAGGACGCTGCCACGGCCCGGGCCATGGCGGCCCTGGAGCAGATGGGCTGGCCGGGGTGACCATGGTGGAAGATCGCACGCCCATCTCGCCGACCGGCCAGCCGGATCGCAGCACGCGGATCGCGGGCCTGGTGAGCGCGGCCAGGGGCGGCAGCGAGGAAGCGCTGGGGCAGATCGTGAGCGAGCTCACCCCCCTGCTGTGGCAGGTCGCGCGCGCGGCCGGGCTGAGCCAGGGCGACGCGGAGGATGTGCTGCAGACCGTCTGGATGCGCCTGATGTCGCATCTGGATGGCATCCACAACCCGATGGCGCTCACCGGCTGGCTCGTCATCACCACCAAGCGGGAAGCGTGGCGGGTGCGCGGCGCCGGGCGCAGGCAGCTTCCGGCGGACCAGGACTGGCTCGCCGCGCTGCCCGACCGGGAGCCCGGCTCGGAGGAGCAGGCCATCATCGACGACGAGCGGCGCGTCCTGTGGGCCGCGATCGGGCAGCTCTCCCCCCGCTGCCAGGAGCTGCTGCGGATCATCGCCTTCGTGCCGCGGCCGGACTATCAGGCGGTGGCGGCCGAGCTCGGCATGCCAATCGGGAGCATCGGCCCCACTCGTGGCCGGTGCCTGGCCAAGCTCCGCGCCTTGCTGGCAGACGAGCCTGAAGGGAGCCCGCGATGACACCCCCGGATGCAGGCGGCCTGCCAGCGGCCGACGAGCCCCTGGACGATCTCGATCTTGAGCTCCTGGACGGTATCCGCGACCTGTACCAGGCGGCCGATCCGATGCCCGCCGACCTGCCGGAGCGGATCCGGTTCTCGCTGGCGCTGCGGGGCCTGGAGATCGAGGTGGCCCGGCTCACGGCCGAGGAGGACATGCCGGTGCTCGCCGCCCGTTCCGCGGAGCAGAGCCGGACGATCACCTTCGACAGTGACAGCCTGACCATCATGATCCGGATCGACTCGAACACGGACGGGACGGCACGCGTCGACGGCTGGCTGGCGCCATCGCAGTGCCGCGAGATCGAGATGAAGACCACGGCGGACACGCTCAGCGCGGTCAGCGATGAGCAGGGGCGCTTCGCCTTCGCCAGCGTCCCCCGTGGCACCGTTCAGCTGCTGGTCCGGCCGGCTGAGCAAGGACAGAGCGGATCCGGGCAAGCAGTGGCGACCCCAGCGATCATCGTCTGACAAAGCCGGAGGGGCCTACCGAATGCCTCGTGCTGAGCGGCGCTCAGCCCAGACCACCAGCTCGCTCGCCCGTGCCGAGAGCCGTGCCCGCGAGGCGCGTCAGCGCGGCCTGCAGGCAGCCAACGCCGGGCGCCCCGCGGCCGGCGCCCGCTACATACGCGCAGGCCTGCGGGAACTGGGCTGGGAAGAGGACGGGAGACGGCCCGACGCCCAGCAGGTGCACGAGGCGCACCACGCCCTGGCCGCCAGGATGCTGATGAGCCTGGCGTCATCAGAGGCCGACCAGGGCCACACCGAATACGGGCTGCGGCTGCTGGACCGGGCCGAGGGCCTTGGCGCGGCGGAGGACCGGGGGGTGCTGCTGGGCCAGCGGGGCCTTTTGTTCATGCTGACATGGCGGGCGGACGACGCGCTGCGGACCCTTGACGACGCGGTGGCGTTGCTCGAAGGGAACCCGGCGGAGACCGCGAACCTGGCCACGGCGCTGCTCAACCGCAGCCTGTTCCACCTCAACGTCGGCCATGTGCTGCGGGCGCGCGCCGACCTGGCCAGGTGCCGGCGGGTCGCGACGGACGCGGGCCACGACCTGATCGCGGCCAAGGCACTGCACAACCTGGGCTGCTGCGATCTGCTGGCAGGCGACATCCCCGCCGCGCTGCAGTTCTTCAACGTGGCCGCGGAAACGTACCGGCGGCTGAGCGCGCCCGACATGCTGCCCGTGCTGGCGGCGGACAAGGCCCGTGCGCTGCTCGCGGTCGGGCTCGCAGGCGACGCGGCCAGCGAGCTGGACAGCGCGATCGCCTTGTTCCGGCGGCAGCGGCTCGACTACGACCTCGCGGTAGCGGAGCTGGCCCGGTCGCAGGCCGCGCTGGCCGCCGGTGAGCCGGCCGCGGCCGGCCGGTGGGCAGCCGCTGCTGGCCGGCGTTTCCGCCGGGGCGGCAATGACGCCGGCGCCTGTCTGGCGGAGCTCGCCAGCCTGCGCGCACGGTCGATCTCGCCAGGCCGCCCTGGGCCCACCGCGGCCGGGGCGCTGCTGCTCGCCGCGCAGCTACGCGGCCGCGGGCTGGGCAACGACGCGGACCTGGCGGAGCTGATCTCGGCCAGGGCGCTGCTCGCGGCCGGCCGTCCCGGCAAGGCGAAGGAGCGGATCGCGGCCGTGCGCCGCCGGGGGCTGGCGGTGTCGCTGGACGTCATCCTGCTGCGGCGGCTGGCCCGGGCCGAGCTGGCGGAGCTGGAAGGGCGGCCGGGGGAGGCGCTGGCGGAGCTGCGGGCGGGCCTGGCCACGGTGCATGCCCGCCGCGGCCGGCTCGGCAGCATCGACCTGCAGACCGGGGCGGCCGCCCTCGGCGCGGATCTGGCCGCCGCTGGCCTGCGGCTGGCGCTGGACCGCGGGTCCGCGCCGCTGGTGTTCGCCTGGCTGGAGCGCTCCCGCGCGCAGGCGTTCCGGGTCAGGCCGGTGCGGCCACCCGCCGACCCGCAGGCGGCGGCGATCCTGGCTGAGCTGCGCCAGCTCAGCTACCTGATCCGCAACGCCCAGCTGGACGGCGAGCGCGACCCTGCCGCGATCAGCAGGCGCGCTGAGCTGCAGCGCGAGATCAGGGAGCACAGCTGGCAGGCCAGCGGTTTAAGCGAGGCGACCGCGCAGGCCAGCCTCGGCGAGGTGAGCGCGGGCCTGGAGCAGAGCGGCCAGAGCCTGGTCGGCATCCTGGCCCGCCACGGCAGGATGCTCGCGGTGACGGTGCGGCGCGGATCCGCGCGCCTGGCCGAGCTCGGCGACGTCGAGACGGCGGCCGAGGCGGCCAGGCGGCTGAACGCCGATCTTGACACGCTGGCCGGACGGCGGCTGCCCGCCCGGCTCGAGGCCGTGCTCCGGGAGTCGGTCCGGCACCAGACACAGGTGCTGACCGACGGGATCGTCACACCGCTGCTGCCGTTGCTCGGTGATGACGGCGTCGTCCTCGTCCCCGCGGGCGCGCTGGCAAGCATCCCGTGGAGCATGCTGCCCGGCTTGCGCGGCCGCCCGGTCACGGTGTGCCCGTCCGCGTCCTCGTGGCTGGCCGCCTGGCGCCGCGGGCGGGCGGCGGCGGTCGCGGCGCAGGCAGCGCCGCCGCTGCTGGTCGCCGGGCCGGACCTCCAGCACGCGGCCGGGGAAGTCGCCGAGATAGCGAAGGTCTACCCCGGCTGCCACCCGCTGACCGCGGAAACCGCCACCGTAGGCGCCACCCTGCACGCCCTCGACGGCGCCGCGCTCGCCCACCTGGCCGCGCACGGGCACCACGACCGTGAGAACGTCCTGTTCTCCCGGCTCGACCTGGCGGACGGGCCGCTCATGGCCTACGACATCCAGCAGCTCACGGCCGCCCCCCGCCAGGTCGTCCTCTCGGCCTGCGACGTCGGGCGGACCGTCGTCCGCCCAGGCGAGGAGATCCTCGGCTTCACCGCGGCCCTGCTCTACGTGGGGACGGCGACCGTGATCTCCAGCGTCACCCGGGTGGCCGACGACGGCGCCGCTGCCATGATGACCGGATACCATCACGCGCTGAGGTCAGGCGCCCGGCCGGCCGAGGCGCTCGCCTCGGCCGCTCTCGCGGAGCCGCTCAGCCCGTTCGTCTGCTTCGGGTCCGGCTGACCGCCGGCGGCCCCGGGCAGCCCGGGCAACTCCGGGCAGCTCCGGGCAGCTCCGGTAGGGGAGCGTCTCGTCGCGCACCCGGCTCAGTAGGTCACCTGGATCCGCTGGCTGCCGCCGTCAACGGTGACCTCGCCGCCGCTGGGGATCACGAACTGGGGGTCGGTGTGCCCGAAGTCGACGCCGAAAACCAGCGGGACGCCCGGATGGTATTCGGCGAGGGCGGCCAGCACCGCCTCGCGCTGACCGGCGGTGTAGCGCGCCTTATCGGCCGGCCGGTTCGGCTGCTCCAGTGACCAGGCCTTCGGCCGCGCCCAGATGACGGCGGCGAATCGCTGGAGCAGTCCCCGCTCCCCCATGCACATCAGGACGCGGTAGACGTAGCTCGCAGGCGGCAGCTCCTCGGAGGTCTCCAGGTACAGGACCGCCCCGGCGTAGCTGTCATCGGGGAGCAGGTACCGGCCGGTGCGGAGATGGAAGTCGATGATCTCCAGGCAGCCGCCCCACGCCGGGCCGGTCACCGCGACCGCCGGGCCGTGCCACGACCACCCCCCGGACGCGAACATGGCGGGCTCGCTGGCGAACGTCACCGGGTCGTCCCAGCTGCGCTCCTGATCGCCGTAGAGCGTGGGCGGCTCGAGCAGGCAGCTCCCCCGGGTGAACAGCGCCCGCTCCAGCGACTCGCGGGTGACCGGGCTCATCGCGGCCGGCCGCCCGAACTCGACCATGACCGCGCCGCCGTGGTAGGAGACCAGGCCGAGATTCCACAGAAACAGGTGCAGGTTGGTGTTGTCGCTGTACCCGAAGAACGGCTTGGGGCTGGCCGCCAGCACGCCCGGATCGAGGTGCGGGAGGACCTTTAGCTCGTCCTCTCCCCCGATGGCCGCGATGACCGCCTTGATCCGGGGGTCCGCGAAGGCGGCGTGGATGTCGCCGGCCCGGTCGGCCGGCGAGGCGCTCACCGCCCGGGTGGTGGGGTACTCGACGGGCACCAGCCCGAACTCTTCCCACAGCCGGGTCAGGCCAAGCTCGAACGGCCGCGGGAAGAGTGACGCCGAGCCCCCGGCAGGGGAGATCACCGCCACCGCATCCCCGCGCTCGGGCTTGTCCGGGTAGGTGAACCTGGGCGCCATGCCGTAACCACCGCTCCTTCCCGAACCACCGCTCCTTCCGGCCCCAGTCTGCTCCGGTTTCCCGCGCCCGCCGAACGGATTTTGCGCACCGGCACGGGGCTGGCACCAGATCACCCGGCGGGCTGGCGCAGGCCATACTGGGCAGATGAGTGAGCACGCTCACGGCACCGGTCACCCGTTCGACAAGGATTCCTGGGACGAGCGCTACCGCAGCGCGCCGCGGATCTGGAGCGGTGACCCGAACCCGCAGCTTGTGGCCGAGGTCGCGGGCCGACCCGCCGGCCGGGCGCTGGATGTGGGGTGCGGCGAGGGAGCCGACGCGATCTGGCTCGCCCAGCGGGGATGGGCGGTGGTCGCGGCCGACATTTCCAGCGTCGCGCTGGAGCGGGGCGCGCGGCACGCCCGCGACACCGATCCGCAGGTGTCCGCGCGCATCGAGTGGCGGCAGGTGGACCTGCTGGCCAGCGCGCCCGAGCCGGGATCGTACGATCTCGTCTCGGCGCAGTTCGTGCAGCTGCCTCCGGAGCCGCGCACCCGGCTGTTCACCGCACTGATCGCCGCGGTCCGGCCCGGCGGGACGCTGCTCGTGGTCGGCCATCACCCGTCGGATCTCGCCACCGGCGCGCACCGCCCGCCGATGCCTGAGGTCTTCTACACCGCGGACGAGATCGCGGCGCTGCTGGACCACTCCTGGACGGTGGACGTCAGCGAGGCCCGTCCCCGCCCGGCGAGCACCGCTGACGGCGCCCCGGTCACGGTGCACGACGCCGTCCTGGTGGCCACCCGCCGGGCCGGCACCGGCCCGCCGCCGTGAGCGCGGCAGCTGACGGCGGCCGCGGGCGCCGTCATCAGACCAGCGATTGCAGTGTCGCTCGCGCCCCCCGCTGGTGCAGCGAGGCCAGTGCGGACCGGTAGCCGGCGGCAAAACGCTCCTCGTCAGCCAGGTCCCCAAACAGGTCACGGTTGGCAATGAACGCGTCGGTGTCATCGCGCTGGCAGCGGGCGAGTCGCGTCAGGCTGCCCGCGAGCCGGTCGACTACCTCGATCGGCTCGCCCTGCTCGTCGACTCCTTCGGCGTAGCGTGCCCAGCTCGCTATCACCGCGGCCGATCGCCTGATCTCGCCGCCGGTCGCGAGCTGCTGGCGGATCACCGGCAGCAGCCACTTGGGGATCCGGTCGGAGCTTTGCGCGCACAGGCGGGCGATGGTGTCGCGGACCTGCGGGTTGGAGAAGCGCTCAATGAGCGTGTGCTTGTACCCGTCGAGGTTCACCCCGGGCACGGGCGGAAGGGTCGGGGTGGCCTCTTCGTCCATGTAACCGAGGAGGAAGGCCCGGAACAGCGGGTCCTGAGCGGCCTGATGCACCAGCCGGTAGCCGGACAGGTAGGCGAAGTAACACATGGCCTGGTGACTGCCGTTGAGCAGCCGCAGCTTCATCAGCTCGTAGGGCTCGACGTGGTCGACGAGCTGCACCCCGGCCTCCTCGTACGGTGGCCGCCCATCGGTGAAGGCATCCTCAAGAACCCATTGTGTGTAGGGCTCGCAGACGACCGGCCACCGGTCGTCGATCCCGAACCGCTCCCGGATCTCGGCCCGGTCGGCGTCGGTGGTCACCGGGGTGATGCGGTCGACCATGGAGTTGGGGAAGCGCACCTCGCGCTCGACCCAGTCGCCGAGTTCCAGGTCCTGCAGGCGGGCGAAGGTGGTGAACACACTCCTGGTCAGGTGACCGTTGCCCTGCAGGTTGTCGCAGGACATGACCGTGAAAGGCGGGAGACCCTGCTTACGGCGCCGCCGCAGCGCTTCGGTGATCAGGCCGAACGTGGTCCGGGGAACCGCGTCAGGCTCGAGATCGTGGATCACGTCCGGGTTGTCCAGGTCGAACTCGCCGGTGACGTCGCTGATGTTGTACCCGCCCTCGGTGATCGTCAGCGACACGATGCGGGTCGTCTCCGCGGCCATCTTCTCGATGACTGCCTCCGGGTCGTCGGGCGCGAACAGGTACTCCACCAAGGACCCGATCACCCGTGGCTCGTATGTGCCGTCACTGTGCTTGAGGACGAGCGTGTAGAGGCCGTCCTGTGCGTCCAGCGCCTGCTTCATCTGCCGGTCCGCCGGCATGACCCCGACACCGCAGATGCCCCAGCCCAGTGCCGCGCCCTCGTTCATGAGGCTGTCGTGGTACATCGCCTGGTGAGCACGGTGGAAGCCGCCGACGCCGAAGTGGACGACACCCGGCGTGACGAGGTCCCGGTCGTAGGCCGGCACCGGCAGCCGGCCCCGCCAGTACGCCAGCGTTCGTCCGTTGAGCGGTTGCGGCGCGACAGTACCGGATATGCCGTGCCGCCCGGGGTCAGCCGGCAAGGCGGGCGCCGGTCACCGGATGGAAGGCGAAGACGTCATCGGTCTGAACGTGGAAGGTCACCCCTTGCCCCTGGGCCGGGGGCCTCCGCCCTTCGGCGCGGGCCACGACCGGGTCCCCAGCCCCGGCGAGGCGCACGTGCAGCAGCGCGTCGGCTCCCAGCTCCTCCACCAGCAGCACCTCGCCGCGCAGTTCCCCGGATCCGTCTGCCAGGTGCAGGTGCTCCGGGCGGATGCCGATGACGAGCTCTTTCAGGCCCGCCTGCTTAGCGGCGGCACCGGCCGCAGCCGGCAGAGGGAACGTTGTGCCGCCCAGCTGGACGCCACCGTCGGTGAGCGGGACAGTCTGCAGGTTCATCGCGGGCGAGCCGATGAACCCGGCGACGAACTGGTTCACCGGGTTGTCGTAGAGCTGGCGCGGTGTGTCGCATTGCTGCAGCCGGCCCTCCCGCAGCACCGCCACCCGGTGGCCCATGGTCATCGCCTCCACCTGGTCGTGGGTCACATAGACCGTGGTGACCCCGAGGCGGCGCTGCAGTTCCGCGATCTGGCTGCGGGTCTGGACCCGCAGCTTCGCGTCGAGGTTCGACAAGGGCTCGTCCATCAGGAAGACCTTGGGCTCGCGCACGATGGCCCGGCCCATGGCCACCCGCTGCCGCTGCCCCCCGGACAGCTGCTTGGGCTTGCGGTCGAGCAGTTTCTCGTCGAGGTCCAGCAGCCGGGCGGCCTCCCGCACCCGGCGGTCCCGGTCGGCGCGGGGCACGTGCTGCATCTTGAGGGCGAAGCCCATGTTCTCGGCGACGGTCTTCTGCGGGTAGAGGGCGTAGTTCTGGAACACCATCGCGATGTCACGGTCCTTGGGCGGGACCTGCGTGACGTCCCGCTCGCCGATCTCGACGCCGCCGCGGTCGATGGGCTCCAGGCCGGCGAGCATGCGCAGG
Source organism: Streptosporangiaceae bacterium (assembly GCA_035518495.1). Classification (GTDB taxonomy): domain Bacteria; phylum Actinomycetota; class Actinomycetes; order Streptosporangiales; family Streptosporangiaceae; genus UBA9676. The sequence continues at coordinate 5,655 of DATIXO010000242.1, read as the reverse complement.
GCGGTGGTCTTGCCCGAGCCGGAGGGCCCGACGAGAACCATGAACTCGCCGTCTTTGACGTCCAGGTCGAGCGCGTCGACCGCGGGCGGCGCGCCCTTGCTGAATACCCTTGTCGCCGACAGGTACCTCACATTGGCCATCGGGGACCTCCGTTGCTAGCGGTGCGGGATCTGTGCGCGCGGCGGGCCGGGACCGGGGCGGTCGGCTGCGGCCCGCTCACTTGATGGCTCCCATGGACAGCCCGCGGACCAGCGAGCGCTGGGCCAGCCAGCCGATGATGATCACCGGGATGGAGGCGATCAGCGCCGCCGCTGACAGGTGCGCGATGTACAGCCCTTCCTGGGGCACGGAGCTGATCAGGAACATGGGCATGGTCGCGGCGTTGGTGACCGTGAGGTTGAGCGCGAGGAAGAGCTCGTTCCACGCGAAGATCATGCAGATGAGCGCGGTGGACACCAGCCCAGGCGAGATGACGGGCAGGATTACGCTCCCCATCTCCCGGACGCGCCCGGCGCCGTCCAGCCGCGCCGCCTCAAGCAATTCGTTAGGCACCTCGAGCATGAAGGATCGGATCATCCAGATCGCGAGCGGCAGGTTCATCGCGGTGTAGAGGATGATCAGCAGCCCGAGGCTGTCGAGCAGGTGCGCGTGCAGGGCGATGACGTAGAGCGGGCCGATCACGGCCACGATGGGCAGCATCTTGGTGGAGATGAAAAAGAACAGGCCGTCGCGCCAGGCCCTGACCGGGTACACCGACAGGGCGTAGGCGGCGGGGACGCCCAGCAGCAGCACCAGGACCGTGGAGCCGACCGTCGCGATGATCGAGTGGACCAGGAAGGGGCCCATGCCGGTGATGGCCAGCCGGAACTCCGCCAAGGTGGGCTTGAAGATGAACTGGGGCGGCCAGGTCTCCGCGGCGGATTCTGGCTTGAACGCGGTGATCGCCATCCACAGCACGGGCGTGAAGAACGCCAGCGCAACCGCCCATGCGAGGACCGCCCAGCCCACGTTCCCTACCCACCGGGGAACCCGGCGCGGTCCCGGCCGTGCCGTCGTGCTGGTCATGCCCGTGCCTCCTCGAACTGGAAGACCCTGGCGAACATCCGCAGCGCGAACGAGGCGACGATGATCGTCAAGATGACGGTGACCACGCCCGCCGCGGCCGCTCCCCCGACGTCGAAGGCGTTGTTCACCTCTTGGTACAGGTAGAAGGGAAGGTTGGTGGTGGAGGTCCCGGGGCCGCCGTTGGTCATCAGCCTGACCGCGTCGAACACGTTGACCAGGTAAATCGAGCCGAGCAGGATCCCGAGCTCGATGTAGGGCCGCAGATGCGGCAGCGTGAGCTCGCGGAACGTGGCCAGTGCCCCGGCGCCGTCGACCTTCGCCGCCTCCAGGGTCTCGGTGGGCTGGCTCTGCAGGCCCGCGAGCACGATCAGGGTCATGAAGGGCGTCCACTGCCAGATCATGACCACGATCACCGAGCCCAGTGCGTGCGTGCTGAGCCAGGCCACGTGATGGACGCCGAACGGCGCCAGCAGGTAGTTCAGCAGCCCGAAGTTCGGGTCGAGCATCGGTCCCGCCCACACCAGCGCAGCCGCCGCCGGCATGACAAGGAACGGCGTGATGACCAGCGTCCGGGCCACGCCGCGGCCGAAGAACTTGCGGTCAAGCAGCACCGCCAGGGCGACGCCCAGGATCATGGCGACGATCACGGCGGTCACGGTCATGACCACCGATCGCACGAGCGAGCCCCGGAAGGTCGGGCTGGTGAACACCGTCTTGTAGTTGCTCAGCCCGGTGAAATGAGCGCCACCCGGCTGGTCCCAGAAATAGTTCTGGAAGCTGTACCAGAGCGTCACCACGAACGGGATCTGGGTGACGACCACGACGTAGATCAGCGCGGGCAGCAGCGGCAGGCGGCGCAGCCACCGCTCACGGCGGCCCATCCCGCGCGGCAGGACCTCGGTGCGGGGGGGTACCGCGAGGTCTTCGACTACTGTCACTGCGAACTCCCCTCATGACGTACCGGGCCGATGGGGCCCGGCGTCTCCCGGGCCCCATCGCGCGGGGTACTGCTAGCCGCCAGACAGCTGCTGCGGGGTGTACTGGGAGGCATCGGCCTGGCTCGTCTTCAGCGCCTGGCTGACCGACTCCGTGCCGGCGATCGCGCCCGCGATCTGCTGGGCGACCTGGACGCCGAGGCTTTCGAACTGGGGGATGTCGACGTACTGGATGCCGACGTAGGGAACCGGGTGCAGGGTGGGGTGCAGCGGGTCCGTCGAGTTGATCGAGGCCAGGGTGATGCCGGCGAACGCCTTGGCGGCCTTCTGGTAGTTCGGGTCGTTGTAGAGGGAGGTCCTGGTGCCGGGCGGCACCGCGGCCCACCCGTACTTCTTGGCGACCAGCTGGTCGTAGGACTTCGACGTGGCCCAGGACACGAACTTCCAGGCGTCGGCCGAGTTGGCGACACCCTTCGGGATGCCGAGCGCCCAGGTCCACAGCCACCCAGAGGACTTGGTGAGGTCCACCGGGGCGAGGGCGTACCCGGTCTTGGCGTAGATGGACGGGTAGCTGCCCGCGATGGAGGTCGCCGCCACCGTCGCGTCGTACCACATCGCGCACTTGCCCTGCCCGTACAACGTCAGCAGCTGGTTGAAACTGTCGTTGGCGGCGCCGGGCTCGCCATACTTGCGGACGAGATTGACGTAGAAGTTGGTGGCTTTGACAAACGCCGGCGAGGTGAGCTGGGGCTGCCAGTTCATGTTGAACCACTGGCCGCCAAAGGTGTTGACGACCGTGTCGAGTGCGGCCATGTTGTCGCCCCAGCCCGCGAGGCCACGCAGACAGATCCCCGAGACCTGGCCGGGCTTGTTGAGCTTGGCCGCGAGGCCCTGGATCTGCGCCCAGGTCGGGTGGGCCGGCATGGTCAGCCCGGCCTTGGCGAACAGGTCCTTACGGTAGAACATCATCGACGACTCGCCGTAGAACGGCACCGCGTACAGGTCGCCCTTGTAGGACAGGGACTTCGCGATGGGCGGGAGCAGGTCACTCGCGTCGTAGCTGGAGTCCTTGGCGATGAACTGCGTGGACAGGTTCTCCAGCCAGCCGTTCTTCGCGAACAGCGGCGTCTCGTAGGGGCCGATCATGATGACGTTGAACGAGTTGCTGTGCGTGCTGACGTCTTTTTCGATCGCGGCCCGCAGGTCGCCTTCGGTGTAGGTGGCGAACTTGACGTGGATGCCCGGGTACTGCTTCTCGAAGACAGACTTGGTCAGCGGCTCCATCTGATTGGTGATCAGCGGATTGGACACCACGGCCACGGTCACCTCGCCAGGGGCGTTACTGCCACCTGAGCCGCTCGAACAGGCGGCCGCCGCCAGCATGGCAGCTCCGCAGCCGACGGCCGCGAGCGCGCGGAGCTTGAACCGGGACAAACTCATGAATGAACCTCCGCAACGATGAGAATGGGCGGCTGGTGAGGAACCGGTCAGGACCCGGGAAGGTCAACCCCCGGGGGCTGCTGACAGACGGGCAGCCCGGGCCTCGCTGATTCTCATGAGGAACCTCCTGATCGCCTGCCTGCTGTGGGCTATGCTCATTTGAGCTAGCGATGCTCATCTGTACGATCACACAGTGATCCCGGTGCTAGGCAAAGTCAAGGAAAGCTGCAAATATGAGATCTAAGCGCTCAAATGAGCGGCTAGCTCGGCTTGACTGGAGGGGGCATATGGCCGGGTTGTCGGCCGATCGGCCGTCAGAGGTGGTTCTGGCCGCCCGGGTGGCGCGTCAGTTCTACCTCGAGGGCGTCTCCAAGGTTGATATCGCCGACCAGCTGGGCATCAGCCGGTTCCGCGTCGCCCGGCTGCTCGACTCCGCCCGGGAAAGCGGGATGGTGCGCATTGAGATCGGGCTGCCTGGCGGAAGCCTGGACGCAGGGCTGTCGGCCGAGCTGTGCTCGGCCTACGGGCTCAAGCACGCCTTTGCGTTCGACTTTCCCGACCACGATGAGCCGGCGCTCCGCCGCCGCCTGGGTGAGGCGGCTGGCCAGGCGCTGATGGATCTCATCACGCCCGGCGACGTCCTCGGCATGTCCTGGTCGCGCACGCTCAGCGGGCTCGCGGCCGCGCTCACCCAGATGCCGCCCTGCCCGATCGTCCAGCTGACCGGGGCGGTGCCCCCGCCCGACGGAAGGGACCTGCTCGACCTTGTCCGTAGCGTCGCCCGCATAGGCGGCGGTCCGGCGCATGTCTTCTACGCGCCGATGATCCTCGACGATGCCCAGTCAGCCGCCGCAATCCGCCGCCAGACGGACATCGCCGAAGCCTTCGCCCTCGTGCCGTCCGTGACGATGGCCCTGGTGGCCATCGGCGCCTGGGCGCCAGGCCTGTCAACGATCTATGAAGCCGTTACACCAGCCGAGCGCGACGCTATCGCCCGCCTTGGGGTATGCGCCGAACTGGCCGGGGTGTTCATCGGCGAGGACGGCAAGCCCGTCGATACTCCGCTGGACAGCCGCATGATCGTGACGCCAGGCTCGGTGCTCGAGCGGATCCCGCTCGTACTCGCAGTCGCCTTTGGCGTCTCCAAGAGCGCCGCGGTATGCGCCGCGATCCGAGGAGAAATGGTCCATGGCCTGGTCACTCACACCAGTCTCGCCCGCGCTCTGCTCAGCCTCAAGGACCGGTGAGCCGACCCGGGCCGGGCGGCAGGCGCTCCCGGAAGATGGCCCGCTGCCCGGCGGCACCGCCAACCGTGGTCTCGTCATCCGCGTTGGCGACACTGTCCAGCGGCCGACCGCGCCCTGCTGGCCCGCCACCCATGCGCTGCTCGCCCACCTCTCGGCTGTGGGCTTCGATGGCGCTCCGCGGGTCCTTGCGGTCAACGCCACCACCGAGATGCTGACCTATATCCACGGAAAGGCCGCGGTCCCGCCCATGCCCCCGGACACCCTCACCGACGCAGCCCTGATCAGCATCGCCAGGCTGCTGCGCAGCTACCATCGGGCGGTGCGGTCCTTTGACCCGGCAGGCTACCGATGGCCCAGGGCCATCCCGGACAGTTTTCGCACGGGCCTGGTCAGCCACAATGACGTGCACCCGGCGAACCTCGTGTTCCGCGACGGCCGGGCCGTCGCACTGATCGACTTCGATCTCGCCGGGCCGGGCAGTGCCGCCTGGGATCTGGCTGCCGCCGCGCGCAACTGGGTGCCGCTGCAAGATGACCAGGACATCGCCGACTGCAGGCAAGGCCGCGCGATCGAGAGATTCCAGATCTTCATCGACGCCTGCGAGCTGACCCGCGCCGAGCGCCGGCATGTAGCCGAAGCGGTGGTCGCCAATCACGACTGGACCTACGCGATCGTCACCGAGGCCGCCGCCTCCGGGCACCGGGGCTTCGCCGACTACTGGCACAAGGTGATGGAACCGACCGCGCGGGCCCGGCGCTGGTGCCTGCGGCATCGGCGCGACCTGCTGGCCGCAGCGCGCTGAGGGGCTCAGGGCCGATCAGCACCGTTGCGGCCGAGTGTCATACCGCGGTGGCGCTCACGCCGGGAAGATCACCGAACCGTGCATGTGCGTCAGAGCTGAGCACGATGCGGCCGCTCTGCAGGGCATGCGCGGCGATGATCAGGTCATGTGCGCCGCGGGCCTTACC
>DATIXO010000241.1:0-26311 GCA_035518495.1 Streptosporangiaceae bacterium | reverse complement strand
CCAGCGTTCAGCAACGAGTACTGGGACAACAAGGAGCCCGGCATCTACGTGGACGTCGTGTCCGGTGAGCCGCTGTTCGCCTCGGTCAGCAAGTACGACAGCCACAGCGGCTGGCCGAGCTTCACGGTGCCGATCGAGCCGGGCAACGTGACCGAGCGGCAGGACACCAGCCACGGGATGACCCGGACCGAAGTCCGGTCCGCCCACGGGGACAGCCATCTGGGCCACGTGTTCCCCGACGGGCCCGCCGACGAGGGGGGACTGCGCTACTGCATCAACTCCGCAGCCTTGCGTTTCGTCCCGCTCGACGACCTGGAACGCGAAGGCTACGGCGCTTACCGCAAGCTATTCGAGGACACCGACGACACCGGGAGTGATTCACGATGACCGGCAGGCTTGAGACCGCCGTCCTGGCTGGCGGCTGCTTCTGGGGAGTGCAGGACCTCATCCGCAAGCGTCCCGGCGTGATCGCCACAAGGGTCGGTTACACCGGCGGCGACGTGCCGAACGCGACCTACCGCAACCATGGCACCCACGCCGAAGCCATTGAGATCACCTTCGACCCGGAGCTGATCTCCTACCGGGAGCTGCTGGAGTTCTTCTTCCAGATCCACGATCCGACAACGCTGAACCGGCAGGGCAACGACCTCGGGACCAGCTACCGGTCGGCCATCTTCTACACCAGCGATGCGCAGAAGCAGATCGCCGAGGACACCATCGCTGACGTCGACGCCTCGGGCCTGTGGCCGGGCAAGGTGGTCACCGCGGTCGAGCCCGCCGGACCCTTCTGGGAGGCCGAGCCAGAACACCAGGACTACCTGGAAAAGTATCCCGACGGCTATACCTGTCACTTCGTCCGGCCGGGCTGGAAGCTGCCGCACCGGGCAGTTTCGGGTTCCTAGCACGGTGGTCCGCCCGCCCCCCGCGTCACACGCACGTGTGGGGGCGGTCCAGTAGTCTGGGTCGGCGTGACTACCCCACGGCACCGAGCGGACATGTTCCTCGATCTTGGCTCCGACCCGCGCGAAGGCGGCCCGCAGCTGGGGGACGAGCGGGCGACGCTGAACGAGTTCCTGCGCTGCCAGCGGCTGACGCTGCAGGTGAAGTGCGACGGGCTCGACGCCGGGCAGATGGCCCGCCGCAGCGTGGAACCGTCCACGATGTCCCTGCTCGGCCTGGTCCGGCACATGGCCGAGGTGGAAGGCAACTGGTTCCGCCGCCGGTTCGCCGGGCTGGACGTGCCGAAGCGCTACCAGACCGATGCCGACCCCGACGGCGACTTCAACGGGGCGGTCGCCGACCCGGCTGTCGTGGAGGAGGCGTGGGCGGCGTGGCGCGAGGAGATCGCCTTCGCCGAGCGGTTCACGCGCGACCATGACCTCGATTTCATCGGCCGCGACTCCCAGGGTGAGCCGGTCTCACTGCGTGAGCTGCTGGTGCACATGGTCGAGGAGTACGCCCGCCACAACGGGCACGCCGACCTGCTCCGCGAGCGCATCGACGGCCGCGTCGGCCAGTAACACGCGCCGGGCTGACAACGCTGGGTTCCGCTCGCCGTCCGGCTCGTCCCCGGTGGCCTGGCCTCATCCGGGGTCGCCGCACCCGCTGCGCACCAATCGGCGGCGGCAGCGCTGGTGGTCAGCCGGGGAAGTTCAGGACGGTCTTGATGTCGCCGGGCTGGCGGGTGTAGGCGTCGGCCCACTGGCCGAGCGGCACCTGGCGGGTGATGAGGCCAGCCAGCCATCCGGGGTCGGCCCGGGCAAGCGCCCCGGCGGCGAGCTCGTAGTGGCGGCGGTTGGCGTTGACCGATCCGAACAGGACCGAGTTCTGCAGAACCATGTTGCGGTTCAGGAGCCCGGGGTCGATGCTGGACTCCGTCCCGGCCGCGGAAACGCCGGTGAGGCAGGTGATCCGGTGCCGGGCGTGCTTGGGGCTGACGTCGAGCAGCATCTCGACGAAGCCGGTGCATTCGATGATGACGTCGGCCTCGGCGCCCGCTTCGCTCAGATCGCCGCGGTGGAAATAGCTTGCCCCGAGCCGGCGGACCATCTCTGGTTTGCGGCCCTCGGTGACCTGGTCGACCACGTAGGTGTCGTAGCCGCGCTGGGCAGATAGCAGGGCGGCGAGCAGCCCGATCGGGCCGGCGCCGGTGATGAGCACGGTCCTCGGCGCCCAGGTGGCCCGGCGGCCGATCCTCTCGATGTGGTCCCAGGCCTTGGCGACCACAGTGGCCGGCTCGAGCAGCACCCCCAGGGTTCCGAGGGCGGGATCCACCGCCACCAGGTGCTCGGGTCGGATGCGGTAGCGCTCGGACGCATAGCCGTGCCGGGCCTTGATCCCCCGCTCGGTGTACTGGCCGTTGGTGCACATGTCCCAGTCCCCGGCCGCGCAGGCCGGGCAGGGCGCGGGGTCGCGGCGGCGCACGATGCCGACGACCAGGTCCCCGGCCCCGAAACCGGTCCCCGGCGGGGCCTCGATCACCCGGCCCAGCGACTCGTGCCCGAGTATGAGGCACTCCTGGCCGGGCGGTGCCCATCCGTAGTCGCCGTTGATGATCTCCAGGTCGGTGCCGCAGATGCCGACTGCCAGCGTCTCGACCAGGATGGGCCCGTCGCCCGGTGGTGGTTCCGGCATGTCAGTGAGCGCGACGGAGCCCTGCTGCCCGGGGACGACGGTGATGGCCCGCACGGCTTCACGATAGCGAAACGGCCATGGCCGCAGTCAGATCCTGGGCGCGGCGCTGCTGGGCTGCCCCGCGGTCCCCGGGGGCGGCCCGCCGGACCCGCGCGACCCAGTCCCGGGCCAGCGTCGCTGTCGGTGTCGCCGCGATCGCGCCGGCGTACCCCGGCAGCACCTGACGTCTCCAGCGCGCTGGTTCCGCCGGTGGGATCAGGCGATCTCCCACTCGTAGGAGAACTTGACCACGTCGAGGATGACCGATGTCTCCAGGCTGGTGATGCCCTGCATCCGGCCCAGCCGGGTGGAGATGAAGTCCAGGAAGTGCCGCTGATCGAAGAAGAACGCTTCCACGATGATGTCGTAGCGGCCGGTGGAGACGCCGATGTAGCGGACCTCCCGCTGCCGCTTGAGCTCCTCGCTGATGTCGCGCAGCTTGGGCAGCTCCACCGAGATGCCGATGATGGCCGACAGGTTCATGCCGACCGCCCGTGGGGTGGGCACGGCGACGATGTTGATCAGGCCGCGCGAGACCAGCTGGGAGATCCGCTTGCGGACGGTGGTCTCCGAGACCCGCAGCTCGCGGGCTATCTCGGTGTTCGGCTTCCGGCCGTCGGCCTGCAGGATCTTGATCACCCGCTGGTCGATCTCGTCCAGGATGCCGGTGGCCGCCGGGCCCGGGTAGCCCGGCTCCGGCGGCTGGTCAGGCCCGGGGGGCGGCTGTCCGGTCATGCTGCGCGCCTGTTCGCCCGGGGCACCTGTGCGACCTGCGCATGGTTCGAATTTCGGCCACCATATGGCTAATATAGCCGATATTCGTTGCTTAGAACTCTAAGATCATTGACTTCCGAATTTCCCGCTCTTACGCTCCAGCCATCTGCCCCGCGATGAGAGGGGGACACGATGGCTGAAGCTACGGCGTCGGGTACCTCGGTCGGCGCCGGTGTCTTCTCACGCAAGTCATCTGGGCTGGTCCGGGTCGGCGGCACCCTCGACGTCTTCATCTTCAACGTCGGGCTGGTTTCGGTGGGCATCGCCATCGCCTACAACCAGTACTACGGGCCCAGCCTGTACCCCGGCGCGCAGCCGTGGATCTCCACCATGTTCGCGGTCGTCGGGATGCTCTTCGTCGCGGCCGCGTTCTACTGCTGGTCGGTGGTCTTCCCGCGGTCGGGTGGGGTGTACGTCTTCCTGTCGCGGACGATCAGCCCCGGCGTGGCGTTCGTGATGTCGCTCATCGAGACGATCATCCTGCTGTACTACGGGGCGCTGGCGGCCGGGCTGATCGTGCAGGTCGGCCTGTCCTCGTTCTTCGGGGCGGTGGGCACGGTCGGGCGGAACGCGACCCTCACCAGCTGGGGCGTGACCGTGGCCAAGCCGGCCGGTGTCTTCTGGATCGGCACGCTGATCATCCTCCTGGCCGGTGCGGTGCTCGTCTCGGGCACCCGCCGGTACTTCACCGTGCAGCGGGTGCTGTTCGTGGTGGCGGTGGCCGGCCTGGCCGTGATCGCCGTGGTCATGATCGTCGGCACCCGCAGCGGGTTCTCCGCCAGCCTGACCAGCCTGACCGGGCTGCACTACAACCAGGTCATCGCCACCGCGGAGAAGCACGGGTACGTGGCCGCGGGCACCAGCCTGAGCCAGAGCTGGAAGTTCATCGTCTGGCCGCTGCTGCCGCTGCTCGGCGCGGTGCAGTCGGTCGGCATCGGCGGCGAGATCAAGAAGGTGCGCCGGTCGCAGCTGCTCGGCATGCTCGGCGCCGTGATCGCCACCGGCGTGGTGATCGCCATCTTCGCCCTGCTGGCCAACAAGGTCTTCGGCTACACCTTCCAGGGCGCGATCGCCTACAACGCGATCACCGGTGTGCCCGGCGGGTCGACCTCCACCGCCCCCTGGTTCGCCGTGCTGGCCGGCATCCTCGGGCACAACGTGTTCCTGTCGGTGATCATCCTGGCGACGTTCGCCGCCTGGATCTGGTTCTGGATCCCCGCCGAGCTGGCCTACACGACCCGCAGCATGATCGCGTGGTCGTTCGACCGGGTGGCGCCCAACCGGCTCGGCTTCGTGAGCGAGACCACGCACACCCCGGTGGTGGCGATCGGGATATCGACCGCCGGCGCGGTGGTGTTCATGTGGCTGATCGCGTTCAAGGCCGTGGTGTTCCTCACCTTCATCGAGGTGCTGGTCGTCGTCTGGGGCACGGTGATGGTCGCCGCCGTGCTGTTCCCGGTCACCCGCAAGGCGCTCTACAACGCCTCGCCCGCCCGGAACTTCCGGCTGGGCCCGATCCCGGTCATGCCGGCCGCGGGCGCGATCTCCGCGGTGTTCTTCGCCGTGATGTTCTGGCTGCTCTGGAACGACCCCATCGCGGCGGGCCCGCTGATCCACCCGTCCAAGATGCCGGTCGAGGCGTGGATCACCCTGGGCGCGCTGGTGGCGGGCACCGCCTGGTACCTCGGCGCCAAGGCGTACCGCAAGCGCCAGGGCATCGACATCAGCCTGGCCTTCCACCAGATCCCGATCGAATGACCGCGGTCCCTACTCGCACCCCCGGATGAGGGCCGCGATGGCCGATCCGTGGGAGGTACTGCAGTCCGAGGCCACCGCGATCGTCGCGGCGGCCTCGGACCGCGGCGTCACGCTCCGGGTGGTGGGCTCGGCCGGCATCCGCCTGCACTGCGCGGCGCCGGGGCCGCTGATGGACGCGCTTGACCGTCCCGCCAAGGACATCGACTTTGTCGTGCCGCAGCGGCAGCGCAAGGGCATGCGCCGCCTGCTGGAGGAGCGCGGCTATGTGATCGACCGGGACCTGCTCATCGCGATGGAGGGCAGGAGATACAGCTTCGAGCACCGTGAGCACGGCACCGAGATCGACGTGTTCGTGGAGCGGCTGAGCTTCTGCCACACGATCGAGCTCGCCGGGCGGCTGGAGCGGCACCCGGTCACGATCCCGATCGAGGAGCTGCTGCTGCAGAAGGTGCAGATCGTGGAGATGACCACGACCGACCTGATCGACGCCAGCGTCCTGCTGGCGACGCACGATGTCGCCAGCCCAGGCGATGACCAGGCGGCGGCGGGCCAGCCACCGGCGGCCGGCGAGGCGGTCGATGCCGCCTACATCGCCAGGCTGCTGGCCAGGGACTGGGGCTTCCACCACACCGCCACCCGGAACCTGGCACGGGTCAGGCAGAGCGTGGCCGGGCCGTCGGCGATCGGCGTCGGCGCCGGCGGCGCCGCCCGGGCCGAGCGGGGTGTCGGGCGGCTGCTGGGCGCGATCGACGCCGAGGACAAGAGCCTGGCCTGGCGGATGCGGGACAAGATCGGCGAGCGCAAGCAGTGGTGGCAGGACGTCGACGACCGGGAGGCGACCTACTGATGGGGCTGCTGCGCCGGAAGGCGGCGACTGCCCGCAGCGAGGGCGAGCGGACGGTCTTCTTCGCCTCCGATCTGCACGGCTCCGAGGTGTGCTTCAAGAAGTTCGTCGCCGCGGCGAAGTTCTACGGCGCCGACATCCTGCTGCTCGGCGGCGACATCAGCGCCAAGATCGTCGTCCCGATCGTGAGCACCGGCCCGGACCGGTACACCGCGCAGTTCCACGGCCACCAGGAGCGGCTCGACGACACCACGATCAAGGACTTCGAGCAGCGCGCGGCCAACAGCGGCCTGTACACCGAGCGGATGGAGCCGGACGAGTACCAGCACTACGTCGACCACCCCGAGCAGGTCGACGCGCTGTTCGAGCGGGTCATGCGCCGCACCGTGCAGCGGTGGGTCGAGTACGCCAAGACCAGGCTGGACGGCAGCCCGGTGATCATCTACAGCGTCCCCGGCAACGACGACCCGCTGGCGGTCGATGACGTGCTGCTGGCCCACGGCGACGAGCGGCTGCGTTTCGTCGAGGGCGAGGTCATCGAGCTGGCCCCCGGCATGGAGATGCTCAGCACCGGCTACACCAACATCACCCCGTGGGACACCCCGCGCGAGTACAGCGAGGATCAGATCCGCGCGCGGCTGAAGGGGATGACCGATCGGCTGGAGCACCCCGAGACCGCCATCTTCAACATCCACGTGCCGCCGTACAACTCCCGGCTGGATACCGCCCCGCTGCTCGGCCAGGACCTGAAGGTGAAGACCGCCGCGGGCACGCAGATGACCGCGCCGGTGGGCTCGGTCGCGGTCCGCGAGGCGATCGAGGGGGTCCAGCCGCTGCTGACCCTGCACGGCCACATCCACGAGTCGGGCGGCTCGGTCTCCATCGGCCGCACCACAGCGATCAACGTCGGCTCGGAGTACGGCGAGGGGATCCTGCGCGGGGTCCTGTTCACGATCGGCGCCGGCAAGCTGCTGCGCTACCAGGCAGTGAGCGGATGAGATCCCTCTGGCAGCCACGGGAGCCGGGAGGCACGGAACACACGGACAAGGGAGTGCGGTGACCGACATCGAGCAGTTGCAGCAGGACCTGCGGGCCCGGGGCGTCAGGTACGTGTTCGGCGCGTACACCGACGTGCACGGCGTTCCCAAGTCCAAATGCGTCCCGCTGGAGCACCTGGCGGACGCCGTGGCCGGGTCCGAGCTGTACACGGTCGGCGCCCTGGACGGCATGGGCGAGCTGGGCCCGAACGAGGACGAGTGCGCCGGCATACCGGACCTGGAGGAGATCACGGTGCTGCCGTGGGACAAGCGGTACGCGGTGGCGCCGGCCAACCTGTTCTTTCACGGCGAGCCGTACCCGTTCGACTTCCGCCGCCTGCTGCAGGCCCAGGCCGCCGACGCGGCCTCGCTCGGCTACCGGATGAACATGGGCGTGGAGCCCGAGGTGTACGTGCTGCGCGAGACCGCGGACGGGCCGCGGCCGTGGGTCGATGAGGACCTGCACAACGCGCCCACCCGGGGCTATGACCTGGAGACCACCGTGCTGGCGGGCGGGTTCCTGGAGTCGATGGTCGGGTACATGAACGAGCTCGGCTGGGACGTGTACTCGTTCGACCACGAGGGCGGCGACGGGCAGTACGAGTTCGATTTCGGCTATACCGATGCGGTCCAGATGGCGGACCGGATGCTGATCTTCCGGCTGATGGCCAAGCACGTGGCGCGGTCCCTCGGCTGTTTCGCCTCGTTCATGCCCAAGCCGTTCCAGGACGGCTTCGGCTCCGGCGCGCACCTCAACGTCAGCCTCGCCGACCTGCAGACCGGCCGGAACGCCTTCGACGGCGGGCACGGCGGGCCAGCCGGGCCGGGCGCGGCCGACCTGGTGGCCGCGCCCAGGGACGCCGCCTACAGCCCGGTCGCCTACCAGTTCACGGCCGGCGTGCTGGCGCACGGGGCGGCGCTGATGGCGGTCCTGTCGCCGACGGTGAACTCCTACAAGCGGCTGATGCCGCGCGGCCTGATGCAGGAGATCTCCTGGGCGCCGGTGTTCCAGGCCTGGGGCTACAACAACCGGACGCTGATGTGCAGGCTGCCGATCAACCGGCGGTGCCTGGAGGTGCGCAGCGCCGACAGCGCGGTCAACTTCTACCTGGCCACCGCGCTCGTGCTGGCCGCCGGGCTGGACGGCATCCGGCGTGAGCTGCGGCCGCCCGACCCGGTGAACACCGATACCTACACGATGACCGAGGCCGAGCTGGCGGCGCTGGGCGTTCGCCGGCTGCCGTGGACGCTCGGCGAGGCGGTCACCGCGTTCGAGGAGAGCGAGTTCGTGCAGAAGGTGCTCGGCTCGGAGCTGCACGCCTGCTACGCCAAGCTCAAGCGGGAGGAGTGGCAGGAGTACAACACCGTGGTCGGCGAGTGGGAGCTGAACAGGTACCTGCGGCTGTGGTGACCGGAAAGGCGGGTGAGGGCAGTGGGCGCATCGCAGCGTGACGAGGGCGCGTCGCAGCGGGAGGCGGCCAACGCCGAGGCGGTCCGGCGGATGACCGGCGCCGAGCCGGTCCTGGCCGACGTGCTGCCCGCGGCCGAGGCGGTCCCCGGCATGGCCCCCAACATGATCCTCACCTCGGGCCCGCCGATGGACTGGGACCGGTACTACGGCGGCCAGCGCAACGCCGTGATCTACGGCGCGCTCTATGAGGGCCTGGCCGCCGGCCCCGAGGACGCCGACGCCAGGCTCGCCGACGGCCGGATCGTGCTCGCCTCGACCCACGACCACGGCTGCGTCGGGTCGGTGGCCGGCATCTACACCGCCTCGATGCCGGTGTTCGTGGTGCAGAACGCGGCCGGCGGCAACCGTGCCTACTGCAACTTCTACGAGGGCGAGTCGCGGCACCGGCTGAACTACGGCTCCTACAACGACGACGTCCGGCGCGGCCTGGACTTCCTGCGCGACGGGCTCGCGCCGGTGCTGAAGGAGCTCATCGGTAGCGCCGGCGGCATCCCGCTCAAGCCCCTCATCGGCCGGGCCCTGCGGATGGGTGACGAGCTGCACAGCCGCAACACCGCGGCGACGACCCTGTTCACCAGGGAGCTGATGCCGCAGCTCATCGAGTACGCCACCGCCACCTCCCGGGAGCGGGCGCTGACCACGCTGCGGTTCCTCGCCCAGAGCGACTACTCGTTCCTGCGGCTGTCGATGGCCTCGGCCAAGGCCATGGCCGACGCGGCCAGGGATGTCCCCGCCGCCAGCGTCGTCACCGCGATGACGATCAGCTGCCGCGAGTTCGCGATCCGGGTCAGCGGCCTGGGGGACGAGTGGTTCCGCGGGCCGCTGCCGGAGGCCTCGTGCAAGCTGTTCGACGGGTTCACCGACGACGACGTGCAGTGGATCGGCGGTGAGAGCCACATCACCGAGACCGTCGGGCTCGGCGGCTTCGCCCAGGCGGCCGCGTTCGGGCTACAGGCCTACCAGGGCGGCTCGGCCGCGGAGATGGTCCGGATGAACTCGGACATGTACCAGATCACCGTGGCCGAGCACCCGGACTTCAAGATCCCCTACTTCGGGTTCCGCGGCACCCCGGTCGGCATCGACATCATGAAGGTCACCGGGACCGGCATCCGCCCGGTCATCGACGGCGGGCTGGCGGGCCGCGACGGCGGCCAGATCGGCGCCGGGATCCTCCGCGCGCCGATCGAGTGCTTCGCCGCGGCCGCCGCGGCCTACCACGAGAAATATGGCGGCTAAACGAACCTGCCGGGGCCGGCCCGCCGCCCGGGCCCGGGCCGTCCGGGGCGTGCCCCGGTGAGGCGGCTCACCCGCGACCGGGTGACGATGTTCTTCGACCCGCGCGCGGAGCCGGCCGCCGAGATCGCGCCCGGCGAGCACATCGTGGTGGAGACGGCCGACTCGCTGTGCGGCCTGGTCAAGCGCGAGGCGCCGGCCGGGTTCGCGATCGGCGACGTGCTGGAGCGGCTCGGCGGCGCCTGCCCGGTGACCGGGCCGGTCTACGTGGCCGGCGCCGAGCCGGGCGGCGTGATCGAGGTGCACATCGAGCGGGTCAGCGCCTCGCCGCCCGCCGGGCGCGGCTGGACCGGGGTGTTCGCCGGGTTCGGTGCGCTCACGCACGAGGCGTACTCCCTGCAGGAGCCGCTGGAGCCCGTCTCCACGCTGGTGGACTACGACACCGGGACCGCCCGGCTGGGGCTGGGCGGCCGGGTGGCGGAGCTGCCCGTCCGCCCCTTCCTCGGGACCGTCGGGGTGGCCCCCAGGCGGGAGCGGCGGATGTCGTTCTCCCAGTCGCCGGAGTACCTCGGCGACGTCGACCTGCCCGGCGTGACCGGCGGGGCGGTGCTGGTGCTGCCGGTGCACGTGCCGGGCGCGCTGCTGGCGCTCGGCGACGCGCACGCCGCCCAGGGCGACGGCGAGATCACCGGCGCGGCGATCGAGATCGAGGCCGAGGCCGAGCTGTGGTGCGTGCCCCGTGACAGCGAGGACGCCGGGTTCACCGGCCTGCCGCAGCTGAACACCGCCTCCTTCCTGGGCTCGGTCGCCGGGCTGCAGGGCAACGACCTGACCGACTGCGCCCGCGCCGCCTACCGTGACCTGGCGCTGCGGCTGACCCGCCACCACGGCCTGCCGCTGCGGGAGGCGTACATGCTGCTGGGCCAGGCGGGCCGGCTGCGGGTCGGCAACATGATCGACCCGTTCTACTCGGTGCTGGCCTCGATCGACCGCCGGTTCCTGGCCTGAGCCCCGCCGCGGGACAGGGCACAGGACCGGGGCTCAAGGGCCGGGCAGGAGGGAGTGGTAGGGGATCCGCTGCTGCCACGGCACCCACGCCGCGGCGCGCTCGGCGGTGATCATCCGCCCGATCGGGCTGGCCACACACAGCCCGTCGAGGTCCTCATGGCCGGCGATCAGCCGTATCACCAGGCCGGCCACGGTCTGCCCGATGCCGGGCGGGTCGATGTCCCAGGTCCCGTGGTGCACGCCCGCGCGGACGAGCTCGACGGCGGCCGGTGTGCCGTTCCGGGAGACCATCTTGACCTCACCGAGACGGCCAGCCTCCCGCAGCGCCTCCACCGCGCCGAGCATGGTCTCGTCGTTGAACGGGATGAGGGCGTCGAGGCTGGCAAAGTCGGCGAGCAGGTTCGCGGTCTTCTCCCGGCCGCCCGACGCCACGTCGGTGGTGTTCTTGTAGCGGGGGTCCTCGGGGTCGTTCACCCGGGTCAGCCCCGAGATCTCGATCCCGTGCAGCAGGCCGGCCATGAGCTCGATGTCGTCGACCACATCCGGGCCGCCGACCACCGCCACCCGCGCCCCCGGCGGGACCAGCGTCGCCAGGTGCTCGGCCATGTAGACGCCGTGGTTGAAGTTCGGGTAGACCACCGAGCCGTCCACGGCGAACCGCGGCCGCTCCATGCTCACGACGGGCACGCCCTTGCCGCGGGCGTAGCGGACCGCGGCGGCGGGCACGTCCGGGTCGATGACCCAGATCACGATCGCGTCGTATCCCGCGTCGGTGCCCTCGCGCACCGCCTGGCCGGCCGCGTCCCGCCAGCCGTCGGCCGCGAAGTCGGTGTAGGCGACCCGCAGCTCGATCGGGTGCTCGGCCAGCCGGCTCTCCAGGCCGTGGCAGATCGCGTCCACGGCGGCGTTCGCCCCGTACGGCATCGGGCTCACATACAGCACACGCATCAGGCGCCGGCCTCCCACAGGCGGGCGGGCAGCTCGCCGGACAGTACCTCGCACCCGTCCGGCGTGACCAGCACCTGCTGCTCGAAGACGAAGATCCCGGCCAGCCCGCCGTCCGGGTGCGGCGGCGCCAGGATCGGCTCCAGGCACAGCACCATGCCGGGCCGCAGCGTGACGTCGTCGTCCGGGTCGTCAGGCACCCGGATCAGCGGGCGCTCCCACAGCTCCAGGCCGATGCCGTGCCCGGCGACCTCGCCCACCGGCTCGTCCAGCCCCGCCGCCGCGACGTGCGCGACCGCGGCGCCGAACACCTCCGACACCCGGGCCCCCGGGCGGGCCGTGCCGATCATCGCCTGGGTGGCGCCGGCGGCGACCTCGGCGTACCGGCGGTCCTCGGGCCGCAGCGTGCCCACGCCGATCAGCCGCAGGATGTCGGAGACGTAGCCGTCGCACGCGCCGCCGCCGTCCACGAACACGATGTCGCCGTCGCCGATCACGTTGTCCGACGCGGGGGAGTCCACCAGCGGGTAGCGGGCGCGGCCGGAGACGCAGTTCACGAACAGTGGCTTGGTACCGGCCGTGGCGCCGCTGCGGTACATGGTGGAGCCGATGACCGCGACCAGCTCCTTTTCGGTCATGCCCGCCGCCGCGGCTTCCATCCCGGCCCGGTAGCCGGCCACCGCCGCGCCGACCGAGCGGCGGATCCGCTCGATCTCCAGCGGGCTCTTCAGCATCCGCAGCGCGGAGATCAGCCGCCCGGCGTCCCGCGGCTGCCCGCCGGGCAGCGGCCCGTCCCCGCTGCCGCCCGCGGCGTGCGGCAGGTGGCCGGCCCACCCGGTGATCGGGGCGGCCAGGTGCTGCGGCACGGCCATGAAGCTGCCCGGGCCGAATTCGTAGCCGACCCGGCCCGGGCTGGCCCCGGCCGCGGACAGGTGCTCGCGCACCTTCGCCGGGATCTCCCCGGCATCGCGGTAGGTGTCGACGGTGGGCATCCACGATGTGCCCGCGGCGCACCCGGCGTCGAAGGACGAGGCGATCAGCGCGGCGCGACGGGGATCGCGGGCCGCCACCAGCACGGTCGGCAGCCAGCGGCCGACCGCCCAGATGACCGAGTTGTAGCCGCTGAGGTAGCGGACCGGCTCCTCCTGGGTCAGCACCAGCGCGTCGAAGCCCTGCTGGTCCATGAGCGCGGCCAGCCGCGCGTACCGCTGCCGGTACTCGGCGATCGGGAAGTCCGGCCAGACCTGCGCCCGCTCGCCGAGGTCGGTGCCGGCCCCGTCGATGCCGGCGATGGCGGCCAGCCCCGCGTCCAGGTTCATGCGGCGGCGTCAGCCCGGGCCGGGGGCGGCCGGGGCCGGCTCCTGCTCGGGCTGTCTGTTCCGCAGGCGCGCGAACCACCAGATGAGCCCGACCACGAGCGTGCCGATCGCGAGATCCTCGATCACCGGCAGCGGCCCGAGGTCGGGGTTGGTGGCCTCACGCGGCCACGCGGCGTCCCACAGGATCACCACGGTCCAGATCAGGCCCGCCACCGTGATGGGCAGCCCCCACCGGCCCAGGTTGAACTGCGCGCGCGTTTGCGGCCATCCCTGCAGGCGGCGCACCAGCAGCGAGGCGAGGACCAGGATGTACGGGATGATGATCAGCGCCGTGATGGCGGCGACGATCACCGGGATGCGCGTGATGAAGATCAGCGGGATCATCGACAGCAGCGCGGCCACGACGATCGTGCCCAGCGGCTCGTCGGTGTGCGGGGACAGCCTGGTCAGGAACGCCTTTCCGGGCAGCTGGCCGTTGCGCCCCATCCCGTAGATCATCCGCACGATGGTCGCCAGCGTCGCGATGGCGGTGCTGAACACCGAGACCATCGCGCCCGCGAAGAAGAACTTGGCGAAGCCCGAGCCGAGCGCCGCCGTGAGCACGTCCGGGATCATGGCGGGGTCGGTCATCGCCTTGCCCACGTTCGGGATGGCCAGCAGCAGCGCGAGGTCGAAGATGAACAGCACCAGCGCGGTGCCGGTCAGCCCGGCGATGATCGCCTGGCTCGGCTTGATCCGTGACTTGCGGGTCTCCTCGGCGAACGCGCCGGCCGTCTCGAAGCCGACCAGCTGGGTCACGACCAGCGCGATGACCACCAGGAACGGCCAGAAGTAGCTGCCGCTGCCCTGCACGCCGCCGGTATCGCCGAGCACCGACAGCGGCTGCTGCTGGTGGAACAGCAGGCCGATCGCGGCCACCATCAGGACGGCGATCTCGAAGACGACGCCGATGCTGTTCAGCGTCGCGACCACCCGCACGCTCGTGGCCATCAGGACCGCGGCCACCACCGTGGTGATGATGGAGATGATCACTTCGTGGGTCAGCGTCAGCGTGATGCCGGCGTCCAGGCCCGACAGCACGATGTTCATCGCGAAGCCGACCGCGGGCATGACCAGGATGATCGCGACCACGTAGAACAGCCCGGTCATCCAGCCGATGAACTCCCCGCCCAGCCGCTGCGCCCACTGGTAGATGCCGCCGGTCAGCGGGTAGTGCGAGCTCAGCTCGGCCCAGGTCACCGCCAGCAGCAGCTGGAGCAGGAAGATGATCGGGATCGCCCAGATGAACGCCGGGCCGCCGAGCGCCAGCGTGGCCCCGGTGATCAGCAGCGCGCCGGTGGTCGGCCCCTGGAAGGCGACCGCGAACAGCGATCCGGTGACGAAGCCGAGCGCGCGCTTGAACCGCGGCTCGACACCGAGCTGGCGCAGGTATTCGCTGTCGCTGACCTCCGTCGAAGGGCTGACACTCTCGGCAGTGTTGTCGGTCATGGTGGTCCTCCGTCACCAGGCCAGCTGTACCTTGACCGGATCGTACGAGCGCAGTTCGAATTAGGCAATAGTTTGCTGTCGATCATGCGCATTTAGTGCGAGCTACGGCCTTGCTGGGCCGAATCTCGAACAAATGGATCTTCAGGCGGCAGGCGCGTGCGGCCGCTACCCGATCTCCCATTCGTAGGAGAACTTGACCACCTTGAGGATGATCGACGTCTCCAGGCCGGTGATCCCGGGCAGCCCGCCGAGCTTGTCGGTCACGAACTCGAGCAGGTGCTCCTGGTCCACGAAGAACGCCTCGACGATCAGGTCGTAGCGGCCCGAGGACATGCCGACGTACCTGACCTCGGGGTAGGTCCGGATGGTGCCGGCGACAGCCCGTATCGCCGTCAGCTCGACCGAGACGCCGAGAATCGCCGACAGCGCCATCCCCGAGGCCTCCGGCGTCGGGACCGCGACGATGCTCATCAGCCGCTCCTGCAGCAGGTGGGCGATCCGTTTCCGGACGGTGGTCTCGGTGATCTCCAGTGACCGGGCGATCTCGGTGTTGCTGAGGCGGCCGTCGACCTGGAGCATCTTGATGATTTTCCGGTCGAGCTCGTCAACCTGGCGGCCCCGCCCGCGCGAGGGCGCTGGGGCAGCCCCGTTACCGTCTTGGCCGGCTCTGGTGGCCACGGGACTCCTGTCTGATCCGGTCGTCGCGGTGGTGTGGTTGCCGCCTGGCGGCTGGGCAGGCCGCAGCCATCCGCTGGCCATCGTCGACGCTGGCCGGATCGCCGGGAGCCGCTCAGCGGCGGCTCCATCTTAGGCGGCTGCAAAGGTGCCCGCCGGGCGGGGTAGACCCGCGTTTCGCGGTGCAGGGTGGCAGGGGCTACGGGCCGTATCCCGGCGGCCCGCGGCCCCTGCCCGCGGCCCCTCCTGTCAGGACCCCGCCGCCGGCGTGGTGAGGTCGTACACGGTCATCCCGCCGACGGTCCTCGCGGTGAAATGTGCACTGACCCAGGCGGTGATCTGTGCCGCGTACCCGGAGCCCCCGCCCGGGCCGCCGGCCCCGCCCCTGGTCCCGGTCCCGGCCCCGGACCCGCTGGTCACGAAGTAGTGGATCTCGTGGGCGGAGACCAGCTTCACGAACTCGGCCAGGGTCGGCGCGGGATCGCTGCCGGTGAAGCCGCCGATCGCCATGACCGGGGCTCCGTTGCTGCCGAGCTCCAGCGAGGCCGCGGCCGTCGAGCTGACGGTGGCCGCGGCCCACCGGTAGCCGGTGGCGCCGGACTCAAGCAGCCTGGACAGCGCGGTGCTGACGCTGCCGGTGCCGGGCATGGCCCCGCCCGGGCCGCCTGCCCTGTCCGCCCCGCCCGGGAAGGCCCCGCTGGCGGCGGAATTCCCGTCCGCCGCGCTGCCCGCGCCGCCGGGAAAGGCGCCGGCGCCCGGCTGGCCATCTCCTGCCTGGCCATCTCCTGCCTGGCCATCTCCTGCCTGGCCGCTGCCAGGTGGGCCAGCGTCCAGCGCACCGGCACCGGGCTGGCCGGCGCCGGACCGGCTGGCCGCCCCGGGGAAGCCGCCGGTTCCGCCAGGTGCACCGGAGGATCCCGCCACGGTGGGGCCGGCCGTCGGGATCGACCCGCCGTGGACCGTCGCGGCGGTGTCGATGCTGTAGGCCAGCGGCCCGGCCAGCCCGGCCACGAGGGCGAGCGAGAGGGGAGCGACGGCGAGGGCGTGCGCGCCCCGGACGGTGGCGGACCGCAGCGCGGGGCCGGCCAGGATCAGGCCCGCGGCCGCGGCGGCGGCGAGCGCGATGACGACCCGCAGCCACGGGAGCCAGCCCGGGCTCCGGCCGAGCAGCACCCAGGCCCAGCCGGCGGTGACCAGCAGCGTGCCAGCCAGGATGACGCGGGCGGCCCAGGTGTGCCTGATCCGCCAGAGCCCGGCCGCGCCGATGCCCACCAGCGCGCCGATCGGCGGGGCGAGCGCGGCCGTGTAGTAGGGGTGAATGATGCCGGACATGTAGCTGAAGACCACGCCGGTCACCACCAGCCAGCCGCCCCACAGCAGGGCGGCGGCGCGGGTCCGGTCGGTCCGCGGGCACCGCCGGGACACCCACAGCATGACCACCAGGGCGATCAGGGCGGCCGGGAGCAGCCAGCTGATCTGGCCGCCCATGTCGGACTCCAGCAGCCGGGTGATCCCGGTCGCCCCGCCGAACAGGGAACCGCCGCCTCCGCCGGGCGGGCCGCCGGCGGCGATGTCCCCGCCCAGCCGGGCGGCGCCCTCGCCGAGCCTGCCCGCCGCGGCACCCCCGCCCCCGATGGAGCTCTCGCTGCCGGTGAGCCGGCCGAGGCCGTTGTAGCCGAAGGTGAGCTGCAGGATGTTGTTGTCCGTCGAGCCGCCGACATACGGCCGGCTGCTGGCGGGGGTGAGCAGGTCGATCGCGACCCACCAGCCCGCGGCGGCGACCAGTGCCGCGCCCCCGGCCAGCAGCTGCCACAGGCGCCTGCCGAGCGGCGCCTGGCCAGCCCACAGGTAGGCCAGCCCGAAGGCGGGCAGCACCAGCAGGACCTGCAGCATCTTGGTGAGGTAGCCCAGGCCCAGCAGGGCCCCGGTCGCCGCGATCCAGCGGGTCCGGCCCGACTCGATAGCCCGGGTGGTGGTGTAGGCGGCCAGCGTCATGACCAGCACCAGCAGCGCGTCCGGGTTGTCGAACCGGAACATCAGCGTGGCCACCGGGGTGAGCGCCAGCACGGCCCCGGCGATGATCGCGGCTGTCGGGCCGAACCAGCGGCGCACCGTGGCGTACAGCACGCCGACGGCGGCCACACCCTCCAGAGCCTGCGGCACCAGCAGGCTCCAGTAGCTGAAACCGAAGATGCGGGCTGACAGCTCCATCACCCACAGCGACGCTGGGGTCTTGTCGACGGTGATGAAGTTGGCGGAGTCCACCGAGCCGAACAGGAACGCCTTCCAGCTCTTGGTGCCGGCCTGGACGGCGGCGGCGTAGAACTCGTTGGCGTAGCCGTTGCGGCTCAGCCCGGCGAGGTAGAGCACGGCTGTGGCCAGCAGCAGGGCCAGCAGCGCCGGCCTGGCCCAGGCCGGGTCGCCCGGTCGGCCCCGCAGCAGCCGGGCCCCCCGGCTGCCTGTTCCGGCTGGGCGGGCGTGCCGCTGGGCCGGCCTGAGCTGAGCGGGAACGGCCTTCACCGGGAATCACCGCCCGCCCAGGAAGCGAACCGGGCCGTGGCGGTGACAGGCGCCTCGGCCGGGGAAGGCGAGGCATCGCTGCGGGACGGCGAGCCGCTCCTGCTGCCGCGGAAGACCCAGCTGCGGTAGAGCGCGAACCGGACCACGGTGGCTACCAGGTTGGCCGTGACCAGCACGGGCACCTCGGTCAGCCGGCCCGGCTGGGCCGAGATGGCGTGCAGCGCCGCCAGCGCGCCGGAGGTGAAGGCGAGCCCGGCGGCGAAGGCGATCAGGCCGCGGGCCTGGTGGCGGGCGGCGTGGGTGCGCCCGCGGATGCCGAAGGTGAGCCGCCGGTTGGCGGCGGTGTTGGCGATCGCGGTGACGGCCAGGCTGAGCGCGTTGGCGGCCTGGGCGGGCATGGCGGTGCGCAGCAGCAGGTACAGCAGCACATAAGCGACGGTGCTGGCCGCCCCGACCGCGATGAACCGCGCCAGCTGCCCCGCCAGCGGGCCGCGCCTGCCGAGCAGGCCCTGGCGTCGGCCGAGCGAGCTGTGGCGCCCGCCTGGCGAGCGGCCGGGGGGTGGGCGCAGCCCGGGTGGGGCGGGGTGGCCCGGCGCGGCGTCTGCGTGCGGGTGCAGCCTGGGGGGTGAGGGGTGGCCCAGCTGGGGCACGGTGATGGTGCCGCGGGCCAGGGCGCTGCCCAGCCGGGCGATGCCGCGCAGGTCGGCCAGCGCGGTGGGGATCACTTTGACCCGCGAATCGGCGTCGTCGATCCAGTCCACCGGCACCTCATGGATGCGCAGCCCGGCCCGCTCGGCCAGCACCAGCAGCTCGGTGTCGAAGAACCACCCGGCATCGGCGGTCAGCGGCAGCAGCACCCGCGCTGCGTCGGCCCCGATCGCCTTGAAGCCGCACTGGGCGTCAGAGAACCGCGTGCCCAAACTGGCGTGCAGCAGCAGGTTGTAACAGCGGGAGATGAGCTCTCGCCGCGGCCCCCGCACCACCCGCGCGCCGCGCGCCAGCCGGGTGCCGATCGCCACCTCGCTGTGCCCCGACAGCAACGGCGCTACCAGCGGTGCCAGCGCATTCAAATCGGTGGACAGGTCTACATCCATATAGGCCACCACTGCGGCCTCACTAGCCAGCCACACCTGCCGCAGCGCCCCACCCCGCCCCGCTCGCCCGACCCGGACCGCCCGCACTGAGGCGAGCTCACCCGCCAGCGCCACCGCCAGCGGCCAGGTGCCATCACTGCTGCCGTTATCAGCGATCGTGACGCGGGCAGTGAAAGGAAAGCGCTCCCGCAGGTAGGCATCCAGCCGCCGGACACTCGGCCCGAGGTCGCGTTCTTCATCCCGGACCGGGATAACGATCTCTACCTGGGCTTGTTCTGGCACCAGTCCGGTCCGCCCAGCGAGCCGTATCCGGGGTGCGGATTCAGTGGTATGCATGGCCCGAGGTTCGGTGATGATCCTTTACCGCGACTTAGCTGTTCTTCTGGAACTGCCATGAAGCGGTAACCCCGGAACCGGCTGGCGCCCAAACGGCGCGGTGCCCGCGATCCTGCGCCGGCCCATCATGGGGCCGTCGCAGCTCCCGGCGCTGACCGATGCCGGCGCTGGGCACGTAGGCGCCGCGAATCATGCCAGCGCCCACATGTCAGCGCACCCCAGCGGCTGGTCGCGCGGCGGCGTTACCTCGGTCCCGGCACGACGACGACCGGGCAGGCAGCGTGGCGCATGACCTGGCCGCCGATCGAGCCCAGTATCAGCCGCGCGAAACCGCCGCCGCCCCGTGAGCCCACCACCAGCAGGTCGGCGTCACGGGAAGCCTTGATGAGTTCATGGGCCGCGAAGCCGTTCACCGCCTGGACCGTCACCGGCACGGGCGTGACCTCACCCAGTTGCGCCGCGGCCTTGGCGGCCGCGTCCCCGGCTGCCTGGCGAGCCTGCGCGAGCACGGGCGTGTCCGCGGGTAGTTCGACGGGGCGTCCGGTCCAGCCGCTGATCGCGACCTCGTGAACGGTCAGGACGGTGAGCGGGACACGGCGGGCCGCCGCTTCTTTCACCGCCCATTCCAGCGCCTGGCTGGCGCCGCTCGATCCGTCGACGCCGACAGTGATCCCGGCCATTGCCTGCTCCTTCCGCTGCGGTGCCCCCGGCGGGTAGCCGAAGGCTCCTGTCTTCAGGGTCGCGCCACCGGCACGTTCGGCCCCAGGGGACTTCGGGCAGCAGCGAGCGGCCTAGGTCCTGAGCTGGCCCAGATCTGTCCTTGGGCAGTTGCCCGGTGGCGCAACACGAGACAGCCCCGGGTGCTCACGGCCCGTACTATTCGCCACGGACACC
Source organism: Streptosporangiaceae bacterium (assembly GCA_035518495.1). Classification (GTDB taxonomy): domain Bacteria; phylum Actinomycetota; class Actinomycetes; order Streptosporangiales; family Streptosporangiaceae; genus UBA9676. The sequence goes on along the minus strand of DATIXO010000241.1, from coordinate 6,242 downwards.
GATCGCCGCGGCACCGGCCCCCGTGGCACAGCGACACGGGAACCGGGGCCGGGGAGCGCTGACGTCGAGGGAGGCGGGCGGGCCGATGGCAGGGGACCTGGCACACTTCCGGATGCTGATTGGCGGCAAGGCGGCGGATGCGATCTCCGGCAGGACGTTCGAGTCGCAGAATCCTTACACCGGCCAGAGCTGGGCTGTCCTGCCCGACGGCGGTCCCGGGGACGTCGATGCGGCCGTCGGGGCCGCGCGGTCGGCGCTGGACGGCGAATGGGGGCGGCTGACGGGGTTCGCCCGGGCGGCCCTGCTGCGCCGCCTGGGCGATCTCATCTCCGACCACGCCCAGCAGCTCGCGCAGCTGGAGGTCAGCGACTCCGGCAAGCTGTACCGCGAGATGATCGGCCAGATGAACGGGCTCGGGAGCTGGTATCACTACTACGCCGGGCTGGCCGACAAGCTTGAGGGGCGGCAGATCCCGGCGCCCAACCCGGACTATCTCGTCTACACCCGGCGTGAGCCGGTGGGTGTCGTGGCGGCGATCACCCCGTGGAACTCGCCCCTGCTCCTGATGACCTGGAAGGTCGCTCCCGCGCTCGCCGCGGGCTGCACCGTGGTGGTGAAGCCGTCGGAGCACTCCCCGGTCTCCACGCTGGGCTTCGCCGAGCTGTTCGGGCTGGCCGGGTTCCCGCCGGGGGTGTTCAACGCCGTCACCGGGCTCTCGCGTGAGGTCGGCGCCGCGCTAGCCGGCCATCCCGGCGTGGACAAGGTCGCCTTCACCGGCTCGACGGCGACCGGCCGTGCGGTCGCGCACGCCGCGGCCGAGAACCTCAGCAAGGTGACCCTTGAGCTGGGCGGCAAGTCCCCCCAGATCGTCTTCCCCGACGCCGACCTGCGGGCCGCGGCGAACGGGCTGGTGGCTGGCGTGTTCGCGGCGACCGGGCAGACCTGCATGGCCGGCTCGCGGCTCATCGTGCACGAGAGCGTGCACGATGAGCTGGTCCGGCTCGTCGCCGAGCGGGCCGCAGCGATCAGGCTCGGCGACCCGAACGATCCGGAGACCGAGATGGGGCCGGTCGCCAACAGGCCCCAGTACGAGAAGGTGCTCGGGTATCTCCAGACCGCCCAGGACGAGGGCGCGACGGTAGCCTGCGGCGGGGCGGCCGACACCGGGCTCGGCGGTTTCTTCGTCAAGCCCACGGTGCTGACCGGGGTGGGCCCGCAGTCGACCGTGGTCCGGGAGGAGGTCTTCGGCCCGGTGCTGTCGGCCTACACGTTCACCAGCGAGGACGAGGCGCTCAAACTCGCCAACGACACCCCCTACGGGCTGGCGGGCGCCGTGTGGACCAAGGACATTCACCGCGCCCACCGGGTGGCGGCCGGGCTCCGGGCCGGCACGGTGTGGATCAACGCCTACCGGGTCGTCGCCCCGAGCGTGCCTTTCGGCGGCTATGGCGCCTCCGGGCTCGGCCGGGAGAACGGCATCGCCGCGGTGGATGAGTACCTGGAGAACAAATCAGTCTGGGTGGAGCTCAGCGGCGGCACGCGCGACCCCTTCACGCTGGGCTGAGGCAGCCGGCGTCCCTCGGCCGCCGCCGCGCCCGGCCGCCGGGCGGAAACCGGCGGGGCGGTCAGGCCGCCGAGCTGAGCGCGTAGGGACGCGGGCGTCGCAAGAGCCACTGCCAGAAGGTCCGGCGCGGCGGGCGTGCCTTGAGCCCGCCGCTGCCGACCCGGCCGGAAACCTGGATCCGGAGGAAGACGGGCACGTCAGGACCCCAGGGCGCATGAACCTTGACGCTGCCGCTGCGGACGGCCACCTCGTCGGTGTCCACCACGATGCCGGGCCTGGTCAGCAGCTTCAGCGTGCCGCTGCGCACACTGGCGTCGATATGGAGCGACGGCTGCGTGATCACGGCCTCGGTGAAGTCGAGAGTGATGCGGCCGCTGGTGACCCGCGCCTCAATCCGCAGCGGCACCAGCCAGCGGCCATCCCGCCTCGCGCTGCCGCTGCCGCATTCGATGCGGATCATGTCCTTCGGCTGCGCGGGCACCGTGCCCGTGGGGAGACCCGGCGCGGCCGGCAGGTCCCTGCTCAGGGCCGCGAGCTCGCCGTAGGTGCGCGCGGTGAGCGCCTTCTCCAGCCGCTCGTCGAGCTCCTCCGGGGTCAGCCGGCCGTCGCCCGCGGCTACCCGCAGCAGTTCGGCGACCCGGTCCCTGTCCTCATGGGACGCACGGAACTCACCCGACGGGGTCACCTCATCGCCGCGTCCCAGCGGCGACACCTCGCCCGCCATGGACACACTCTAAAGCGCGGCCTCCTGCCCGGCACCTGCGCCGCTGCCTCCCAGCTGGCTGCCTGCTCCGGCCGCCAGCCGCCGCTCGCCGGCCGTTCAGGATGACCAGCAAACGCTCATGAGAGCGTGAGCAGGTGCCTAGGGTCCTTAGAGATTTCCTCCAGGTTCGGGCCTGAACATCAGAAAACAGGCAACCAGGATGACGATGCACGGAGGAGCAGACCCAGATGGGCACGGTCTACGAGCCGGTTTTCAGCAGTCCGGCACAGGATCAGCGTGACGGGCTGGTGGAGGCCCCCGGCGGCCCCAGCGACCCAGATGGCCCGGGCGGGCACGGCGGCCAGGGAGACGGCCGTGGCGGCCGGTCGTGGCGGCGCAACGCCCTGCTGGCTGGCGTGTCGGTCGCGGCGGCCGCACTCGTGGCCACCGGCCTGGGCGTGGCGGAGGCGATGGGCGCCACCACGCTGACCACGGCGCAGATCGCGTCGAAGGTGGACCCGGGCCTGGTCGATGTGGTGACGACCCTGGGATACCAGAACGGCGAAGCGGCCGGCACCGGGATGGTGCTGACGCCCGATGGCGAGGTGCTGACCAACAACCACGTGATCGACGGCGCGACCTCGATCAAGGCCATCGATGTGGGTAACGGGCGCACCTACACCGCCAAGGTGGTCGGCTACGACAAGACCCACGACGTGGCGGTGCTGCAGCTCGAGAACGCCTCCGGGCTCCAGACGGTCACCCTCGGCTCCGCCAGCCCCCAGAGCGGCCAGAAGGTGATCGCGCTGGGAAACGCCGGCGGCAAGGGCGGCACGCCGTCGGTGGTCACCGGGCGGATTACCGGGCTCAACCAGTCGATCACCGCATCCGACGAGTCAGCGGGCGACGCTGAGCGGCTGACGGGGATGATCGGTCACAACGCCCCCATCCAGCCTGGCGACTCCGGCGGGCCGCTGGTCAACACCTACGGCGAGGTCATCGGGATGGACACCGCGGGCTCCAGTTCCCAGTCCGGGTCCGGGAATGGGTCCGGGCAGACGCAGACGGATGTGCAGGCGTTCGCCATCCCCATCACCAGGGCGTCCTCGATCGCCGGCCAGATCGAGGCGGGCACGCCGTCGTCCACTGTGCACCTCGGGCGCACCGCGTTCCTCGGCATTCAGACCTCGGCGTCCGGCACCAGCAGTCTCGGTGGCGGCACCGGCGGTGGCCTCGGCGGCTCTGGCGGGAGCAGCGGCGGCTTCGGCGGTAGCGGTGGCTTCGGCGGGAGCAGTGGCGGCTTCGGCGGCAGCAGTGGCGGCTTCGGCGGCGGCGACGGCGGCTTCGGTGGCATCCTGCCCGGCTTCGGCGGCGACGGTGGCTTCGGCGGGGCCTTCCCCGGCGGCTTCGGCGGTATCTTCGGTGGCTCCAGTGGCAGCGGTGGCTTCGGCGGCAGCTCCGGCAGTTCCGGCAGCTCCGGTGGCAGCCTCGGTGGCGGCACCAGCACCGGCACCGGCAGCGGCGTCACCATCGCCGGGGTGGTGTCCGGGTCGGCAGCCGCCCAGGCGGGCCTGGCCGCGGGCGACCAGATCACCTCGGTCGCTGGCCACACCGTGACGTCCGCCTCGGACATTGGCTCGGTGCTGGAGCATTACCACCCGGGCGACCGGATCAGCGTCAGCTGGACGGACCAGTCCGGCCAGTCCCACACCGCCAGCGTGGCTCTCACCGCCGGCCCAGCCGCCTGAGAACCGGCGGCCGCCCAGGCGGCAGCAGCAACTAGCTGGCAACGGTGACCCGGTGCACGGCAGCACGCCGTGCACCGGCGGGTCCCGCGTCTGGGTGGAGTATCGAGGCGATGGCCTCGACGCCGTCAACCAGCCGGGGTCCGGGGCGGACCACGATGCCGTCAGCGTCGATCGCCCAGACCGGTATGCCGGGCAGCGCCTGGGCCGCGGCCTGCGCCTGCTCGATCGCGCCGGGCAGGTGGTACCCGCAGGGTGCCACCACGACGAGTTCGGGTGCTGCCGCGGCAATGGCGGCCCAGGTCGTCGGGACCGACTGCGCGCCCGGGCGGGCCGCGACCGGCACGCCGCCCGCGGCGCTGACAAGGTCGGGTATCCAGTGCCCGGCGGTGAACGGCGGATCCACCCACTCGACCACCGCGACGCGGGGACGGCGGCGCCCGGCGACGCTCTCTGTGACGCCAGCCAGCCTTGCCCGCAGACCAGCCACCAGCCGCGTGGCGCGCTCCGGCACACCGGCCCGCCGCCCGACCTCCAGGATCGAGTCCAGCACCTCGTCAAGCGAGTGCGGGTCGAGCGACAGCACCTCGGCCTGGCACCCCAGGTAGCCCAGGGCCTCGTCGACGTGCCCCGATGGCAGCGCGCACACCCGGCACAGGTCCTGGGTCAGGATCAGGTCGGGCCGCAGATCCGCGAGGGCGCGGGCGTGCAGCGTGTACAGATCCGCGCCGGCCGCCAGCTGCGCGCGGACGTAGCCGTCAATCTCACGCGGAGTCATCCCGGTGGTATCACGGCCGCCTACCACGATCGTCTTCTCCGACCGGGCGGCCGGCGGCTCATCGCACTCGAACGTGACCCCGACCAGGTCCTCGCCCAGGCCGAGCGCGTACACGATTTCGGTCGCCGACGGCAGCAGCGAGACCAGACGCACGAGATCAAGGATAGGCATCCGCGGCCGGGCCGCGTGGTGCGCCGGGGCCGGCCGTGCTATCAGTCCCGGTCGTCGCGGCCGGTCCAGGTGCAGACGCACACCTTGTTGCCCTCGGCATCGGCGAGGACCCAGAACGAGCTGGCAAAGGAATCGTCGACCAGCCGGCGGGACAGCGGGATGTCAGGGCCGGGCACGGTCATGGGCGCCAGCATGCCAGCTGGCGGCCCGGCCAGCCACAGCCTCCCCCACACCGTCGGCCCCCTGGTCCCGCGCATGGGCCGCCGGAGTGGCCTGCTCCTCTCCGGCGAGGGTGCCGTTGCGGCGGAGTTCGGAGATGAGCGCTGCCATGCGGCTGGTGATGTCCGGCCCGTTAGTGGTCCAGCCGTAGAGATGGGCGATCCTGGCCATCAGCTCGCTGCGGCTGATGCCTGCGGCGTCGCGGACGAGGCTGACCACGGCCATCGCGAGCTCGCGGTCGTGCACCTGGTCAATGGTGCGTTCGCAGGCGGGAACCGGGGTCCGCACGACGGGGCGCGGTGAGCTGGCGAGCGTGAGGAACTCGCCGTCACGAACCACGTCGGCGAGCCTGATCGCGGCATCGATGTTGTCGCGGGCCTGGGACCCGTTCGGCCCGATGTTCCAGGCGCTGCGGAGCCGCGCGTGCACGATGCTGACATGCACGGGGGCTTCTGTGGTCACGACGGCGAGGACCCCGTCCGTCATGGTGAACTGGCTCGCGGGATCGGCCGGGTCGGCCCAGTGGGGAAGCGGAGGCACGGCCGCTGTCGCGTACGGGACGGCCCAGCCGGGTACCGGGTCGGAGCCCGCCGCCTCGGCACGGGTGACGGGCCGGGATACCTCGGCACGGGTGACGGGCTGGGGCACTCGGGGTCGCGAGGCGAGCTGGGGAACCCCGGGCTGCGGGCCGGCCCGGAACACATCGGGCCGGGGAGCGGGCTGGAACACGTCGGTACCGGTGATGGCCTCTGCTGCCCTGGCCCCGGCGGTGGGGGTCACCTCGGCCTGGGGGACGGGCGGCGGCACCTCGGCGCGGGTGATGGGCCGGGCCGTCTCGTCCCTGCGGGGCTGGGCTGTCTCGGCCCTGACGGCAGGTATCACCTCGGTTTGAGGCACGGGCTGGGGAACCCCGGGCTGCGGGCCGGCCCGGAACACATCGGGCCGGGGAGCGGGCTGGGGCACCTCTGGCCGGGCGGCGGGCTGGAACACGTCTGGCCGGGCGGCGGGCTGGGACACCTCGGCACGGGCGGCGGGCTGGGGCACCTCGGCACGGGCGGCGGG
>DATIXO010000240.1:0-19063 GCA_035518495.1 Streptosporangiaceae bacterium | reverse complement strand
GGATCTGCCAGGATCCGACCTGGTGGTGAAGCTGAGTGCGCGCGGCGTGCGGGCCGCTGACGTGCTGCACCCGGCGCGGCCGGCCCGGGCCGTGGACTCCACCGGCGCGGGGGACGCGTTCGCCGCGGGCTACCTGCTCGGCGGGGTCAGCCTGGGCCTGGCGGCGGCGGCCCGGGCGGTGGCGACGATGGGAGCGATGCCATGACGATCACGCCGCGGCTCAGCGAGGAGGTCGAGGCGGCGCTGCGCCGCGGCGGGCCCGTGGTGGCGCTGGAGACCACGCTTGTGTCACACGGCTTCCCCGGCGAGCAGGGGATGCAGGTGGCGCTGGCGGCCGAGGCGCGGGTCCGGCAGGCGGGCGCCGTCCCGGCCACGGTCGGGATCGTGGACGGCGCCCTGCGGGCCGGGCTGACCGAGGCGGAGCTGGAGCGATTCGCCAGCGCGGGCCCGTCCGCGCGCAAGGCCGGGCCGCGTGACCTCGCCGCCTGCGTGGTCCAGGGCGCGCTGGGCGCCACCACCGTCGGCGGCACGCTGGCGGTCTGCGGGCTGGCCGGGATCGGCTTCATGGCCACCGGCGGCACCGGCGGGGTGCACCGCCGTTTTGCTGACAGCCTGGACATCTCCGCCGACCTGCCGCAGATCGCCCGGACCCGCGCGCTGGTGGTGTCCTCCGGGGTGAAGTCCATCCTGGACGTGGCGGCCACCGCCGAACTGCTGGAGACGCTCGGCGTGCCGGTGCTCGGCTGGCGGACCGGCACGCTGCCGCTGTTCTACAGCGCCGCGGGCGGCCCGCCGGTGTCCGCGGTGGTGACCTCCGCGGCGGAGGCGGCGCTGATCGCCGCCGCCCACTGGCAGCTGAACGGCGCCACCGGCGTGTTGCTCACCAGGCCCCCCGAGCCGTCCCTGGAGATCGAGCCGGTCATCGCGGACGCGGTCGCCCGGGTGCACGGCCAGGGCGTGCGCGGGCAGGCGGTGACCCCGGCCGTGCTGGCGCTGGTCCACGAGCTGACCGGCGGCCGCAGCGCGGAGGTGAACCGGCAGCTCATCGCCGACAACGCGGCGCTGGCAGCCGAGGTCGCCGTCGCCCACGCGACCGCGGCCGCCGCCAGCGGCTGACCGGTGCCTGCCCGCGGCTACTCGCCGGTCTGGTCGTCCACCTCCGCGCCGGGGGCGTTCTCCTTCACCGACTCGATTCCGTGCAGGGCGGACTGCTTGCGCTCATAGCTCTCGCTCGTCGCGATCACCTGCCCGTTGGCGGCGAGGAGATTGAAGTGGTACTTGCCGCTCGCGCCCTTCTTCACCACGAACTTGCCAGCCATAGTTTCCTCCCTGGTCCGGCCCGCTCCAGCGCCCGGCCGCGAGACAGCCGCCCCGGGTCCGCGGTGCCTGGCCCGCACGCCCGTTCGCGCCACAACGGATGCTTAACGACAGCCCGGGGTAACCCCCAGGCAAGCATAGCCAGGCGCTGCCGACTGGCCGGTTCTCAGGCGCCGGCTCGAGCGGGGCCAGCGGTTCGAGGCCGCGCGTGACTGGCTGCTGGCCTACAACCGCAACGATGTCGAGGCCACACTGGCCCTGCGGGAATGGCTTGACCGGGCCGGGTCCAGCTTCCCCTCGGCCGCTGATCTCGGGCCCTAACCGCTGCCCCGGTGGAGCCAGCTGAGCAGTCCCGGTGGCGCCATCTGCGCCGCGCGGGCGTGATAGCGGGCGCGCTCGGCACCGGTGAGCAGCTCGCGCCCGGAGCCGGAGGTCCCGCGCCGGAAGAAGGCCGCGTTGTCCACCAGGATGCCTGGCGGGGCGGGCACCAGATCGTCGGCGCGCGCCCGCATGCGGTCGAAGGTGGCGGCGGCCACCAGGGCAGGCCAGGCCGGTGCGGGCACGGTGATGCCGAGCAGGCCCGCCAGGCGCCGCATCTCATCTGCCAGGTCGGCGGACAGGTCGTCGTAGTGCACGAGCACCACGTTCCGTTGCGCCCGGCGGGCCCACGCGTCGGACAGGTGCAGCATCACGCCCGGCAGGGAATCGAGCTGGTCGCGCGGGGACACGGTGGCGCCGATCCACTGGAGAACCCATTCGCGCAGGGCGGGCCGGGGCGATGCCGTCGCGAGGCTGCCGGGGTGCCCGGTGAGCTGGCGCAGCCGGTCCCGGTCGATGTTGGCGCTGTGGTGATACAGCGACACCGCCATGTCGAGCGGGTGCCGGGCAACCACGATGTAGGTGGCCCGGGGGTCGAGGGGGATCCCGTCGAGCGGGGTGTGGGTCTTGATGAACCGCCGGTGCTGCTGCGCGCCGAGCAGCGCGTGCACCTCGTCCCGCGGGGTGATCAGCCAGTCCAGCCACGGTGACAGCTCCGTCAGCGGCGCGGGCAGGTCCGGCGTCTGGAAGATCAGCAGGGCGCAGATCATCTGCAGCCACGTCGTGCCGCTCTTGGACCGGGTGCTGATGACGATGTCTGACTCGCGGAACGGGAAACCGGCCCATCGCGCGCTGTCCTCGTCCGCCGACCGGTAGCGGACCGGCACCTCGGTCACCCGTCGACGGTAACCGGCACCAGGCCGCCGGAGCGGCCCGCGCCCGGGCCCGGCGTGGGCGATGATGAGGGCATGCGCGTGGTAGTCGTGAACGAGACCGGCGGGCCCGGCGTCCTGACCGTCGCCGACCGGGAGCAGCCGCAGCCCGGGCCCGGCCAGCTGCTGGTGGACGTGGCCGCCGCCGGGGTCAACTACATGGACATCTACCAGCGGGAAGGCCGCCCCCCCTACGGCCGTGACGTGCCGTTCGTGCCCGGCTCCGAAGGGGCGGGGACGGTGGCCGCGCTCGGGCCGGGCGCCAGCGGGTTCGCGGTGGGCGACCGGGTGGCGTGGGCGGGTGCGCCGGGATGTTACGCCGAGCAGGCGGTGGTCCCCGCCATGGCCGCCGTCGCCGTTCCGGACGGGGTGGAGACCGCCACCGCGGCCGCCGTCATGCTCCAGGGCATCACCGCCCACTATCTGTGCCACAGCACCTACCCGGTTGCCCCCGGCGACACGGTGGTGGTGCACGCGGCGGCCGGCGGGGTCGGGCTGCTGCTCACCCAGATGGTCAAGATGCGCGGCGGCATCGTCATCGCGACCACGTCCGGACCCGCCAAGGCCGACCTGGCCCGGCAGGCGGGGGCCGATCACCTCACCAGCTACGAGGAGTTCGGCGCGGTGGTGGCGCGGGTCACCGGCGGCAGCGGCGCGGCCGTGGTCTACGACGGGGTCGGCCTGGCCACCTTCGACGCCAGCCTGGCGGCGGTCCGCCCGCGCGGCATGATGGTCCTGTACGGCGGGTCCAGCGGGCCGGTGCCCCCGTTCGAGCTGCAGCGCCTCGCCGGATCCGGCTCGCTGTTCATCACCCGCCCCACCATGATCCATTACATCGCCAGCCGGGATGAGCTGCTGTGGCGGACCGGTGACCTGTTCACCTGGGTCAGGGAGGGCCGGCTCTCGGTCCGGATCGGCGGCACCTACCCGCTCACCGACGCCGCCCGTGCCCACGGCGACCTCGCCGCCCGGCGCACCACCGGGAAACTGCTCCTGCTGCCCCGCTGACCGTGCCCCGCCGCCCCGGGATCACCGGCCAGCCGCCGCCGGCTGATGGCGGGGGTGGCGACCGGGCCGTGAGCGCCGGCCCGCCCAGCGGCGTGGCCGCCTTCGAGTCGGTCTCGACGTGGCGGCAGCCTACGCCTCCGGCCGCCTCCGCCACCCGGTCCGCCCTGATCGCGGGGGTGGCCGGCCAGATCTGCCGGATCGGCCCCGGGCGGCTGCGGGTGGCCGTCGACGGGTTCACCGCCGCGGGAAAGACCAGCTTCGGGCATGAGCTCGCGGCCGCCGTCCGCCGGCTGGGCCGCCCTACCTTGCGGGCGTCCTTTGACGACTTCAAGAACCCATGGCGGGAGGCCCGGGAGCTTGGCTATGACCGCCTCACCGGCGAGGGGTACTACCGCAACGCGTATGACTTCCGTTCCGCCACCGAACTGCTGCTCGGCCCGGCGGGGCCGGACGGATCGGGAGAGGTGGTGCTGTGCGCCCATGACCCGCTGACGGGTGAGGACCACCGGGACAAGACGGTCACCGCCCCGCCCGGCGCCGTGCTGATCGTCGACTCGGTGTTCGCGTTCCGGCCCGAGTACAACGACTTCTGGGACTTCCGCATCTGGCTCGACGTCGCTGCCGCGGCCGCGCTGAGCCGGGGCATCGCCCGTGACGCAGGCACCGAGGGCCTGGCGGAAGCGACGCTGGTCCACCGGGACCGGTACCACGCCGCCGTGCTGATCTACCTGGCGGAGGTCAACCCGGTGCCGCTGGCGGACATCGTGATCGACAACACCGACTTCGCGAACCCGCGGATCCGTCCCTGAGGCCGCGGCGCGCCCGGCCGGCCGGAATCTGGGCGGTCAAGGGGGATGCCCGGCCGGGCCCGGCGGGTAAGGATGGCTGTGGGCACGGGAACGGGCACGGGGAGCCGGCTCCTGGCCGGCTGCCAGGGGGGACGATGTGGAACTTATCGAGCAGACGCCCTACCGGTTCCTGATCCCGCGGCGGGGGACGATGCGGGTGCCGGGGATCATCTGCTCCACCCGCGCCTTACTGCCCGGCCCGGACGGGGACCGGTCCCTGGAGCAGGTGGCGAACGTGGCGGCGCTGCCGGGCATCGTCGAGGCGTCCTACGCCATGCCCGACATGCACGGGGGCTACGGCTTCCCGACCGGCGGGGTCGCCGCCACGGACCCGGCGCGGGGCGGGGTGATCACCGGCGCGATTCCGAAGGCCGCCACCCTGTCCGGCCTGCGCTGCGGCAGGGACGAGACCGGCCGCTGGTCGTGCGCGGTGACCATCGACGTCTGAGCGCCCGCCCCGCTTGCCTGCCCAGCCGGCGCCGGGGAGAATCGGCTCGTTATGGCACCTGAGGCTCAGCGGGCGACGCTCTTCCGGTCCGGGATCAGCACGCTCAGCAGCCATGTCACCACGCTGATGATGATCGCCCCCAGGAACGCGGGGATGAACCCGGTGATGTGGAACGGCAGCGACAGCCAGCCGGCCACGACGCTGGCCAGCCACAGCAGCAGCGCGTTCACGACCAGCGCCACCAGCCCGAGCGTCAGCACATAGAACAGGCAGCCGATCGTCTTGATGATCGGCTTGAGGAAGGCGTTGATCAGCCCGATGATCAGGGCCACCGCGATCAGGGTCAGCACCTTCGATGTGGTCGACCCGGTGGTCAGCTGGATACCGGGCAGTATCGCCGTCGCCACGGCAAGCGCGGCAGCCGAGATGGCGAGGCGCAGCAGGAAAAGCATGGGGCAATCTTGGCATCTCGGACAGCGGTCGCACCATCGGCGGCCCTGTTGCGTCGTGGCGGGATCCGGCCCGGTGTTACCGCCACCGGAAATGGACGAAGAGCCGGCCGAAGTTCTTGGAGTCTTTCTCGACGCGGTGATAGAGCGCCTTGATCTCCTTTTGCTCCAGGAACCTGAGCACCCGCTTCTTGAGCTGCCCCGAGCCCTTGCCCGGGATGATCTCAACGACGGGGGCCTTCTTCGCGACCGCCTCGTCGATGATCGCCCGCAGGGCCCGGTCGATGTCCTGCCCACGGTTGTAGATGTCGTGCAGGTCGAGCTTCAGCTTCATGGCACCGTCTCCGCTCCCGGGCTGCCTCCACGGTACGCGGCCGGGACATGACCGGGAGGACCTATGCGCCGGCCGCCGGGCCGGGAAGCTACCCGGGGCGCGCCAGCCCGAGCCGCCGGATGATCTCGCGCACGACGTCCGGAGGCGGGTCATCGTCATCCACCACCATGACCCGTTCGGCCGGGCTGGGCGGTTCCACGGCCGCGAGCTGGCTGTCGAGCAGTTCCGGGCGGAAGAAGTGGCCGTGCCGGCCCGTCAGCCGGGCGACCAGGGTCTCGCGGTCAATGACTTCCAGGAAGATCATCCGCAGCTCCGGCCGCCCACCGAGGAGCCGGTCGCGGTAGGAGCGCTTGAGCGCCGAGCACACGATGACGCCCGGGTGGCCCGCCGCATTGTGCTGGTCGATCCAGCTGGCCACAGCATCCAGCCAGGGCCGGCGGTCGGCGTCGGTGAGTGGCTCACCGGCCCTCATCTTGGCGATGTTGGCGGCCGGGTGCAGATCGTCGCCGTCCTCGAATTCCCAGCCCAGCTGCCTGGCCAGCAGGGCGCCGATCGTCGACTTGCCGCTGCCGGCCACCCCGGCCACCAATACGATCACGCTGCCGAAGCCTACCGCTCGCCGTCCGGGCTGGGCCGTCGCCGGGTCCTGGGTGTGGATATCCCGGCGGCACCTCTACGGTAGTGCCATGACATCACCGGCCCGCCCGGGCCACGCCGCGCCGGCTGGCGCGGCTGGCACCAGCGTGCTGGTCGTGGAGGATGACCCGGGGATCGCCACCCAGCTGGTGCGGGGCCTGAGCCGCGGGGGCTACGCCGTCGATCACGTCACGACCGGCCGCGACGCCCTGGACCGGGCCGATCCCGATGTGGTCCTGCTGGACCTGGGCCTGCCCGACGGCGACGGCGTGGATGTCTGCCGCCAGCTGCGCCGGCGGTCCAAGGTGGCGATCATCGTGGTGACCGCCCGGGGTGAGGAGCCGGAGCGGGTGCTCGCCCTGGACGCCGGGGCGGACGACTACCTGGTCAAGCCGTTCGGCCTGGCCGAGCTGCTGGCGAGGATCCGGGCGGTGCTGCGGCGGGTCCACCCCGGCGACGGGGTGCTCAGGCACGGCCCGCTGGTGGTGGACGTGCGCGCCCGGAAGGTGACCGTGGACGGGCGCGAGGTGGCGCTGACCCCCAAGGAGTTCGACATCCTGGAATGCCTGGCCGCTGACCCGGGCCGGGTGGTGAGCAGGCAGGAGATCCTGGAGAGCGCCTGGGACGCCCATTGGTACGGGCCGACCAAGGTGCTGGACGTGCACATGGCCGCCCTCCGCCGCAAGCTCGGCGTGCCAGGGCTGATCGAGGCCGCCTACGGCCGCGGCTTCCGCCTTGGTGGCCGCTGATGGCCCGCCGGATCGTCCTCACCATGCTGGCGCTGGTCAGCGCCCTGCTGATCACCGCGGTGGCCCCGCTCGGGCTGATCACCAGCACGCGCGAGCAGGATTCCTTCCGCATGGATGCGGTCATGTCCGCGCGGACGATGGCGTCGGTGGCGGAGAAACAGCTCAGCGACCACACGGCCAGCCCGGCCCTGGCGGCGAGCCTGCTGCGCGCGCGGCGGGCCGGTGACGAGGTCTGGATCTATGACGCGGCCGCCCGGCTGGTCGCCCGGACCGTGGGCGTGACCCGGGTTGACCTGCCCGTCCCCTGGGACACCGTCGCGACCGTGCTGGGCAAGGGCGGTCCGGCCACCTCCGAGCTGAACGGCCGGCTCCGGGTCGTCGTCAGCGTGGGAAGCCCGGTGGACGGGCCGAACGGGGCGGTGGTGCTGTCCCGCTCGATGGCCGGGCTCGACAGTCACCTGCACATGCTCTGGGGATGGCTGATCGCGGTGGCGGCGGCCGGCCTGCTGGCGGCGGCCATCGCCGCGGTCATGCTCGCGCGCTGGGTAGGGCGGTCCCTGTCCGACCTGGACGTGGCGGCGCAGCAGCTCGGTAGCGGTGCGCTGGGTACTCGCTCCGCGACCGGGCACGGGCCGCCCGAGGTGCGCCGCCTCGCCGTCACGTTCAACACCATGGCCGGGCGGCTGGAGGCACTGGTCCATGGCAACCGGGCCATGATGGCCGACGTCTCTCATCAGCTACGGACCCCGCTCGCCGCGCTCAGGCTGCGGCTGGACCTGCTCAGCCAGGACGCAGACCAGGCCACCTCCTCCGAGCTCGCCGCCGCGCAAGGGGAGATCGCCCGGCTATCCCGCCTGGTGGACGGCCTGCTGGCGGTCGCGCGGGCGGAGAACGTGGTGGTCAAGCCGGTCGTGGTCGCCGTGGACACGGTGATCCAGGATCGCGCCGCGGCCTGGCGGCCGGTCGCCGAGGAACGTGGCGTCAGGCTCACGACCGAATGCCCCGGCTCGGTGCGGGCCAGTCTCGGGGACGGCCATCTGGAGCAGATCGTCGACAATCTGCTGGCCAACGCGCTGGACGCGGCTCCTGTTGGCGGCCACGTCAGTGTCAGCGCCACCACCACCGGCCAGAGGGCCAGGGTCACCGTCACCGACGACGGGCCGGGCATGAGCCCACAGCAGCAGGAGACCGCGTTCCGCCGGTTCGCGAGCACCAGCCCGGCAGGGGCCGGGCTGGGCCTGGCGATCGTGCACCGGCTGGTGACCGCCAACGGCGGGGCGGCCACCTTGTCGGACACCACCGGCGGCGGCCTGACCGTCACCGTGGACCTCCCCGGGGGCCAGCCGGACCGGGCGCGCCGGATCGGTGCGGCGGTTGCCGGGCGGGATTTACCACTCGCGGACGCTCCCTGAACCGGATCCGGGCAGGCAGCCAGGTGTCCCGCCACGCCCGGTGCCCGGTGCCCGGTGGCCATCATCCGGCAAAGCCAGCCGTGGCCTCGCTCACTCGTGGGTGATCGTCACGCAGCACCGGCCGTCGGCCGGGTCGAGCCGGGCCCGGGCGGCTGCCGGCGGGGCCAGCCGCCGATGGGCCAGCTACAGGTACGGGCCGAGCAGCGTCAGGTCGGCGGGGGAGAGCCGGTCACTGGCGGTCTTGGCCTGATGCCAGTAGGGGTAGATGAGCGGCGGGGCGCTGGCCTTGTCCAGCTGCTCCCGCTCTTGCGCGGTGAGGGTAAGCCCGGCGGCGGCCAGGTTGTCCGCCAGCTGGTCAGCGGTCCGCGCGCCGATCACCACCGAGGTGACCGCTGGCTTGCCCAGGGTGTAGGCGAGCGCGACCTGGGCCGCCGGTACCCCCCGTTCTTCCGCGATCCCGGCCAGCACCTCGATGGTGTCGTACAGCGCGTCGCTGTCGTACACCGGCGGCTCGCCCCAGTCGGTGAGCTGCCGCGAGCCCGCGGGGGCCTGCTGGCCGCGGCGGTACTTGCCTGACAGCAGCCCGCCGGCCAGCGGGCTCCAGACCAGCACCCCCAGGCCCTGGTCGATGGCGAGCGGGATCAGCTCGTACTCGGCCTCGCGGGCCTGCAGGGAGTAGTAGATCTGCTGGCTGACGAACCGGTGCAGGCCGGCCCGGCTGGCGGTGCCCAGCGCCTTCATCAGCTGCCACGCGGCGTAGTTGGAGGCCCCGGTATAGCGGACCTTGCCGGAGCGGACCAGCAGGTCGAGCGCCTCGAGCGTCTCCTCGAGCGGGGTGTGGCCGTCCCATTCGTGCACCTGGTACAGGTCGATGTGGCCGGTGCCGAGGCGGCGCAGGCTGGCCTCGCAGCCGGACACGATGTGGTGCCGGGACAGGCCCGCGTCGTTCGGCCCCGTCCCCATCGGCATCCGCACCTTGGTGGCGATCAGGACCTGGTCCCGGCGGCCCCGCAGCACCTCGCCGACGATCTCCTCGGACTTGCCATCCGAGTACACGTCGGCGGTGTCGATCAGGTTGACGCCCGCCTCCAGGCACATGTCGACCTGGCGGCGGGCCTCCTGCACGTCGGTCGAGCCGACCTTCGCGAACGGCCCGGTCCCGCCGAACGTCATCGTGCCCATGGTGAGCACGGAGACTCGCAGGCCCGAACGTCCCAGCGCGCGGTACTCCACGGCGCCAGCCTAGCTGCGGGCCACCCGCGCCGCGCGCCAGGTGCGACCGGATCGCCCGGGCGGCCGCCTCGGCGGCAGCGCCGGTGCACTCGAAACCGTGATCCAGGAAGGCCGTTCCCCGCCGTGGCTCGTCCGCGGCGCGCGGGTACAGCCAGGCGTGAAAGCGCCCGGCAGGGCCTGCGCACCCCTGATCACGCCGGGGCTCGCGGCCGCGCCGGGCCCGGAGGCACGGCCCGCTGGCCCGGGAACACTCCGGCGACCATGGAAGTGGCCAGGGCAGTGCCCGGCTTCCGGGTGGCCGACGGCGGCGGCGGTGCGTTTCAATCACATGGTGAGCGCTGTGCGGCCACCGGGCGGGGACGCTGACGTGCCGGGGTTCTGCCAGGCGCTGGGCCTGCCCGGGCTGGCGGACGTGCATGTGCACTTCCTGCCGCCCCGGCTGCAGCGCCGGGTCTGGCAGTACTTCGACGACGCCGGGCCGCTGGTGGGGACCACCTGGCCGATCCGGTACCGCTGGCCGGACGGGCAGCGGGTCGCCCACCTGCGCGCGCTCGGCGTCCTGGCGTTCAGCGCCCTGGCCTACGCCCACCGGCCCGGGATGGCCGCCGGCCTCAACTCGTGGACCCTGGAGTTCGCGCGCACCACACCGGGCTGCCTGGCGTCGGCGACGTTCTACCCCGAGCCGGGCGTGCTGGACTACGTCCGGGCGGCACTCGACGGCTGCGCCCGCGTCTTCAAGGTCCATCTGCAGGTGGGCGGCTTCCCGGCGGGGGACCCCTTGCTGCGGCCGGTGTGGGGGCTGCTGGCGGAGGCGGGCGTGCCGGTGGTGGTGCACGCCGGGCACGCGCCGGTGGCCACGGCGCACACCGGCCCGGAGCCGTTCGCGACGCTGCTTGCCGAGCACCCGCGGCTCACCGCGATCGTGGCGCACCTCGGCGCGCCCGACTATGAGCCGTTCCTCCACCTCGCCGAGACCCGCGAGCGGGTGGCGCTGGATACCACGATGGCGTTCACGCCGTTCTTCGAGCGGCTCACCCCGTTCCCTGCCCGGGCGCTGCCCCGCCTGCAGGCGCTCGGCCTGGCCGGGAAGGTGCTGCTGGGCAGCGACTTCCCGAACATCCCCTACGCCTATGCCGAGCAGATCGCCGGCCTGGTGCGGCTGGGCCTGGGCGAGCCGTGGCTGCGCGCGGTCTGCTGGGAGAACACGGCCCGCCTGTTCGGGCTCACCGCCGCTGCCTCATAGCCGGCTCTGAAGTTCCTCAGACGGCCGGGAGAAGCCCGCCTGTTTCCCTGGGTCATGTCGAGACCAGCGGGCGAGCCGCCGGCGCGGAGGGACCGGCGAAGCGCCGGCCCGGAAGGTGAGGCACCCGACGTGACCGCACTGGTCCTGGCCAGCATCTTGCTGACGATCCCGTTCCTGGCGGCGTTCATCGGCATCCCGCTGTGGATGACGTTCGCCCGCCCCGAGACCGGCGCCGACCACACCCGCGCGCAGCGTTACCTGCGTGCCCGCGCCGCCCGCACCCGGTCGGCCGCCCGGGCCGCCGCCGCCCGGGCCGCGCTCGCCCCGGCGGCGGGGCGTGACATCCGGCCCGCTCCGGCGGGCCTGGCGGCAGGCATGGCGCCGCCGTGAGGTGATCCGGGCCCCGGCCCGGGCGTCCGCGCGCTGCCGCGCCCGGGCCGCGGTCAGGCCCGCTGGAGCCGCCGCCCGATGACGAAGGCGCGCCCGTAAAGCACGCCGATCACGATCAGCAGGAAGTGGTAGCCGGTGATCACGGCGATTTCCCGCACCTGCGCCGGAGTGAGCTTGCACGGCCCCACCACCAGCCCCTTCGAGGCCAAAGCCGCCCGGGCACCAGCGGCCAGCGCCCGCCGCCACCGGTTCGCCGACGTCCGCGACACTCGGAACCGTTCGCGATCTCCCGGTCACTGGCCCCGGCCTCGATCAGCCCACCGCGGCTAACGGCACCCGCTCCCGGCGGGCCCGCTCCTCTGCGGTCAGCCCACCGCCATCGGGACACCTCAGCCACCGGCATAGCACCGCCCGGCGGCCACCACCAGCCCTGTAACCTCCGGCATTAAAGATCTTTTAGCCTGATCAAAGCCAGGAGGGAGTAAAGCAAGGATGATGCTAAGGCAATGTGACGCTAAAACCACGCCACAAGCGTATCTAGCGAGGATACAGTTTTGGCGCCGACGTTCGCGAACAGAGACCGTATCCATGCGTGCAATGTCAGAGACGGACGCGGAGGCGGATATAGCCCTGCAGTTGCTTCGTATTCTGTGGCGGCGCACCGGGGGTTGTGCGGAACTTACGGCCACCACCTACCCTCGTGAGCATCGGCAAAAAGACCAGATCACCGGGGTTCCACAATTCTCCGGGGTGAGCAACCCCAGGCGAACCGGAGGCGTCATGAGCATCACGGGGCACCGTCATGGCTAATGGGCCGGATAAGGTACTGGCCGGCCCGGGCCCCATGTTCTATGTGAATATGTGCCTGCATTTTTCGCATTAGACACCTATGGAATCATCACGCCAAGCCGGCGGGAGGTCGACCTTTATGAGCGACGTTTATGCCAGACACGGCCGGGCACAGTCAACCGGGGCCGGATTCCCTGTACTAGCAGCGCTGTCCGCGGTGGTCGTTATAGCGTTGATCGTGGCAGGCCTGCTTTACTATTCGGGCTCCTCGGCCAGGATCTCAGGCGACTATACGGCCGTTGCGGCCCCCGCCGACCAGGCCCTCACTGCCGAGGTGGCCGGTTACACCCGCAATCAGCGCGATCATCTCGCTGCGGCCGAGTCGGACCTGAAGAAGGAGGCGAAAACGGAGGCCTCGTTCGACGATCAGCTAGACGAGATCACCTTCCCGGGCGTAGCCGATACCGCGGCCGATGCGCTCATCCGGGCCGACGCGAAGCGGATCAAGCTGATCGGCCTCCAGGCAGGGTCGACCTCGCTCAGGCAGCTGCGGTCCTTCGCCAGCGCCGACCAGACCACCACCGCCGCCGTCGAGGTCCAGGTGGGACTCATCCGCCAGGCCCTGGGCCTGCCTCCCTCCAGCGGCGGGGGTTTCTGACCCCATCCACCGGCTGTGCCTTCTTGCGCGACACCGTCCCCGGCGGCCAGCGGGCAGCCAGGCGCTGCAGCAGGGGGCCCGGCACGACGGCGTGCTGACCCCGGTCTCTCCGGCACGCACAGGCTGTCCAGCTTGCTGACCGGTTCGATGATCCGGGCCAGCCCCGCTGCCGGAATGCCTCATCCCCGATAGCTGCCTGGCCGAATCCCCGCTCGCTGTAGGCATGCACGAGGGGTGCCCGGCAGATGCCCCGTCCGCGTGATCGGCGGCGGGCCACCGTCACACCCTGTGCCGTCCTCACCGTCGCACATACGGAGACCAGGCCCACCGTGCGGCCCGGGATTAGTGCGCTAATCCGCTCACCACAACCGTGAACCCACAGGTCAGCCAGCCGCCCGTGGCCCAGACGGCCGAGCGTGTCGCAAGTCAGGTGCACATCCGCAACGCGTGGCGGGAGCCGACGATACTCGTTTGCACTACCGTCCGCAGTAGGGACACACCCCGTTGACCGGGCCAAGGTTCACCCTCTTCGCCACACGGCCCGGCTGGCTGTCGTTGATGAGCCGCTGCCTTCTCCGTGAGTCAGTATTGAAGTATTCTTTTAGAGCTTCAATGGCTTCGTCTTGCTGTTTCGTGCCCAGGCTATTGAAGATGCGAATTACCCCAGCAACTTCTGGTTCCATGGTCATCCATTCCACTAGCAGGTCCGATAACGAAATTACCTATGTACACCACAGTTCCCGGATTGTCATCGCCCAGGAACCTCCCGGCATCCCGTACAGGATCGCTTGAATTGCGAAGCGCCACTCGCGTGGCCTCGCGCTTCTCGGCGTCCTTATTTCTTTGGCAGCCCTGCTGGGATATCTGATCTCAACCTACAGTCATCGTACTCGTGTTCCCGACTCGTGACACGTTAGTGCGCATCTGAACGCCCCGTGGATGTGGTCGAGGGATGGGTGGGCAGTAACCGGGGCTGGGCGACCGGCACCGCTGGTTGGCCGAACGCGCCAGGCACGACTTGCGCAGGCTGATGACACCGGGCTCGTGGTGGTGCCGAGGACGCGGACGTGCCGACGTGCTACCGGGCGCTCGGCGTGCCGGGGCTGGCGGACGTGCAGGTGCACTTCCTGCCGCCCCGACACTCGAGGCCGGTGTCTTGCACCAACCTGCAGCTTCGAACTGGCTGCCTCCCGCCAGTCGCTCAGGACTCAGATCCGTCGCCCCGCCCTGGTGGATCAGCGGTCGTACTGGTCTCAGTCTTCGTCCAGGTACGGGCCGCCTTCTTCTATCCGGTAGTCACCGTATTCGAAGTAGAGGGCGTCCTCCCGAGTGCCCACGATGACGCATTCGGGTGTCGTTTCGGCAGCCAGATCGAGGGCCTCCTCGATCTCGTCCTTGCTGAAACCGTCGGCCTCCATATAACGCAGGACTTGGGTTTCCCCATCGGCCAGCACCTTGCCCGGGCCATCAGCCATGACAGTGCTCCGCGACGATCATGCTTCCTCCCGGTGAGCGGGGTTGCTCATCGTGAGCATCCGATGAGCCGATCCTTGTTGCTGGTGCCCCAGCGGTGTGTGATGGCGGTACACCCCGTCCAGCGCGAGCGCCATTTCCCGTAGCCCGGCGACGTCATTGTGAGGATCTTCAGATGTCACTGCCCGTGTCACCGCCCGGCTTGTCAAACTGTCCCACGAAGTAGGTCGTGAACAGGCCGAACAGCACCACGACGCCAACAAAGATGTAAGACGTGTGGGTTGCCATGGCAATGACGACCCCCACCGCGAGCATGAATACCGCCAGGGACGCGATGAGCCAGTTCTTCCTCTTCTTGGTCACAACACCCTCCGCAGGTAGTCGCGGACTGACTCATGAAGGCCGGGCATCAGCTCGCCCAGCACGACCAGGCTGAGCCAGCAGACCTCGGTCGGCCCACCCGTCGCCGCGACGCCGACCCCGCTCATGGGCTGCGCTGCTACATAAACCATGTCATGCCTGGTCACCGGATGTGTGTGCTTTCCAATGGAAACGCAAGCGAGGGACGAACAAGTGGTACGTCTACACCTTCATGCCGACCGGCCGATCTGGTCGCTGAAGGACAAGATCCGTGCCCGCTGGAAGTGGGAAGACATCCGCCCACGGCTCACCAGCCCGCATGGCCAGTGGCGCAGGCGATCGGCGGACGGCGGTTCCAGCCTTCGCCGCCTCAACCCCGGCGCGGTGGTCAGGTCTGATATCCCCGGCGTGGCGCGTGTGGATGGTGGCGCCGAGCCGGTCCACGACCTTGGCCAGCTCTCCAGCTCGCCCATATGCCGGCAAATTCGGCCGAAGTGCATGGCGATGATGCCCGCGGAAGAGCCGCCGGCGCGCAGGGACCGGCGTGAGCCGGCCCGGTCAGGCCCGCTGGAGCCGCCGCCCGATGACGAAGGCGCACCCGTAGAGCACGCCGATCACGATCAGCAGGAAGTGGTAGCCGGTGATCAGGGCGATGTACTCGAGCGTGCCGCCGACCATGGCGCCGAGCAGGTTCGCGGCGAACGCCGTGCTCGAGGTGTCCACACCGGAGAAGCGCTGGGCGAAGACGAGGTTCGCCAGGTACACCGGGGTGAACGCCAGTGCGCTGGCGGCCAGGAAGCGCGGCACCATCGGCAGTTCCAGCAGCGATTCCTGCGGCACCAGCCAGGCCAGGGTGAGGGCGGCGATGAGGGCGGCGTACAGGATCGAGGGCCGCGGCAATCGCACCCACCGCGCGGTCTCCACCGCCAGGTACACCGCAACCAGCACACCCGCGAAGACCAGCGCGTTCACGAACCAGGTGGCGCCGAACAGCAGCGCGAACTGCACGATGTTCTTGGTCTCCAGCAGCAGGAACGCGGCGCCCATGAACGCCAGGTCGAGGTAGCCGCGCATCCGGCTGAACGAGCCACCGGCGACCCGGACGAGCAGGGCAGACCCGAGCAGGATCAGGCCCAGCATCAGCAGGTAGGAGCCGGGCAGCGTCGCGGTCGGCAGATACGGGAACGGATGGTCGTCGGTCGCCGGGGCGACCCTGGCGCCGTGCCAGTACGTCGCGCAGTTCGGCACCGGCCCGGACGGGCGGACCGTGAGGACGGACAGCCGGCGGCCGCCCAGTGGGGGCCCCACCTCGGCGCAGGGGGAGCGGTGATAGACATCCTGGAGCGTGGTGGCGTACCGGTTGAACAGGAACGGCGCGTAGTAGTTGTACATCGCGAACGTCCCGCCCGGCGCCAGCCGCGCCTTGGCCGCCGCCAGCGACTGCTCGGTGAGCAGGTAGCTCTCCAGGCGGAGGGCGGACTGCCCGGCGAGCGCGGACAGCGAGTCGGGCAGCGCGAACACGATCAGGTTGTATTTCTTGGTCGTGTTCTGCAGGTACTCGCGGCCGTCCGCGATGTGCAGGGTGAGCCGGGGGTTCTGGTAGGGATGGTCCGGGTGGACGCGGCCGATCTGCGGCAGCAACGGGTCGATCTCGACCGCGTCGACATGCTTGGCGCCCTCGGCCAGGGCGACCGCCGCGTCGTTCCCGGTGCCCGAGCCGATGATCAGCACGTTGTTCAGCGATGCGCGCGTGACGTGGCGGTACGGGTAGAAGTAGAACGGCTTCTGGGCGTGCAGCGCGGGGAGCCCGCGGGCCGCCTGGTAGGGGATGTTGTTCGCGGACACATTGAGCGCGGGGTACTTCCCGGTGGTCTGGATGTAGGACAGCTTGTTGTACGGCGACCACCGCTGCTGTGGCACCACCGACTCCAGGACCAGCAGGGCGATGACGGCAGCCACCGCCCCGAGCTGCCACCACCGGACGCGTGGCAGCAGCAGGACCACCAGGCCGCACCCGGCGACGATCCCCCACCCGGCCGGTGGCAGGTCGAGGAAGGACAGGCCGGAAAACACCGTGATCCCGGCGATGCTGCCGACGATGTCGAGGCGGTAGGCGCTGAGCGGCTTGAAGCGGACGAAGATCCGCGCGACCGCCTGGCCGAGCCCGGCCATCACCGCGGTGGTGAGCAGGAAGACGGCTCCCAGGCTGACCGGCTGCGGCAGCGCCGGGGTGCCCTCCAGCCCCTGGAGCGGGTGCGGCCCGGACAGGCTGGCCAGGATCACCGGGAAGGCGAGCACGAAGCCCACCAGCGCCAGCAGGGCGACCGGCGTCCAGCGCAGGTAGTCGCGCTGGGACCGGGCGTTGAGGAACCCGATGCCGATGCCCAGGAAGCTGGCCAGCAGGATGAAGTTGGTCGCTCTGGTCACGTACACGTTGTTCGCCGTGACCCAGCGGATCAGGGCGAGCTCGACGAACAGCATCAGGAAGCTGGCGAAGATCAGCCGGGCCTGGTCCCAGGGCTGCTTTACCGGGTCTGCGGGCTGGGTCTCCGGCTCCCGGCCAGCCGTGGCCTCCTGCCCGGCAGTCCCCGCCCCGGCCTGTCTGCCAGCCTCTGCACTGGCTTGCCAGGCCTGCTGGCCGTCGGCCGTGGTCTCGGTTTCGGGCGCTTCGGCGCTGCCTGTCTCAGAGAGTTTCCCGGTATCCACCGTGCCACCGTAGCCAATCCTTGCGGTCATATATGGGTAAAGCGGATGCCTGCCTCCGGCTGGCCTGGGTGCTCAGCCACGGCGGCCCCCTGGGCGGCGGTGCCGCGGAACGGGGGCCGCCGTCGGGTGGGGGCGGGGCCGGGCGGCGATCCGCGGGCGGGCTGGGCCGCCATCCACGGCGGCTGTGCGGGGACGGCCGGGCGTGGACGCCGGCCGGGAGAAGCCGGGACCACGGCGCCGGGTGCCAGGCGCCGTGCACGGGTGCGCCGGGCACCCGTAACGGTGCGCCGGGCACCCGTAGCGGTGTGCGGCCGGAGGGCACCCGGCGCCTCTACGCGGTGGAATCGGCCCCGCTGCGGGAGGTGGACGCGTGGCTCGGCCGATTCCGGCGGTTCTGGGCCCCGCACCTGGAGGCGCTGGCGACGGAACTGGCCCGGGGCGGCCGGGAACGCCGTCTCAGTGGCCAGGGCGGGACCACCAAGGAGATGACCACGCCATGATCGATGTCACCCAGCAGGTCAACGCCGTCCGGCGGCAGGTCGGCACGCGCGTGCTCGAGGCGGGTGAGGCACGCACCGTTACCGTCAGCCAGTCTTACAACGCCACCGTCGAGGACGTCTGGGATGCGTGCACCAACCCCGAGCGCATTCCCCGCTGGTTCCTGCCCATCACCGGTGACCTGCGGCCCGGCGGGCGCTACCAGCTGCAGGGCAACGCGGGCGGGACGATCGAGCGCTGCGACCCACCGAAAAGCTTCGCCGCCACCAAGGAGTTCGGTGACCAGCTGAGCTGGATCGAAGTACAGCTCATGGCCAGGCCGGAGGGCGGGACCCAGTTGGCTCTCGAGCACATCGCCCATATAGACGACAAGATATGGGCCGAGTTCGGTCCCGGCGCGGTCGGCATTGGGTGGGACATGGCATTTGTGGACCTGTCCCTTCACGTGTCGTCCGAGCGCTCCATAGACCCGCGGGAGGGCATGGCCTGGGCCGCGTCGGCCGAGGGCAGGGAGTTCATGACGCTGGCCAGCCAGCGGTGGTGCGATGCGAGCATCGCGGCCGGCACGGACCAGGCCGCCGCGCGCGCGGCGGCGGGCCGGGCCATCGCCGCCTACACCGGCACGGGCACCTGAAAGGGGCGGCCCGCCTGCACCGGCCGGGCCGCCCCTTTCGTCGCTGTCTCTGGCGTCAGTCCGCCGGGGGATTCAGCGTGATGGCCTTGAATCCGGTGAAGAGCTCCTCATTGACGAGGAAGAACATCGCGGTGAGGTAAAGCACGAAGAGGGGGGAGAGGGTCAGCCACACTACCCACGCGCGGCCCTCGGCCCGCTGCTCGGCGACCCAGCGCCGCACCGGCGGCAACCGGAGAGCGATCAGCGGGAGGCTGATCGCGACGGCCCAGTAGAAGCGCTGGTGGAAGACGGGGTCACCGTCGCCGTCGTCTGCGCCGAAAGGCCTGAACCCGTCCAGCAGCAGCAGGTGCACGACGGCGAAGAACCAGATGACGTAGGTCATCCGCTGCAGCTTCTTCCAGTACTTGCCGAGCTTGCGCTGTGACGGGGTGTTGGCCGTCGCCAGCACCGGCAGTGCCAGGGTGATGATGAAGAACCCGGTGAGCAGGAAGGTGTGCCCGGTGAGCCGGCCGATCACGCCGCCGGCGAAGGCGGTGGTGATGGCCGCGGTGGTGGTGTCGGCGATGCCGATGATCGCGAACCAGATGCCGTACCACCGCCGCAGGGGAGCGATCCACTGTGCCCCGGT
>DATIXO010000239.1:0-16908 GCA_035518495.1 Streptosporangiaceae bacterium | reverse complement strand
CAGACCGCCGAGAACCTCGCGCAGCTGCGCGGGATCACCCGGGCGGAGCAGGACGAGTTCGGCGTGCGGTCGCAGAACCTGGCCGAGAAGGCGCTCGCCAACGGGTTCTGGCAGCGCGACATCACCCCGGCCACGATGCCGGACGGCACCGTGGTGTCCGCCGACGACGGCCCGCGGCCGGGCACCACGCTGGAGAAGGTGGCCACGCTGCAGCCGGTGTTCCGCCCGGACGGGACGGTCACGGCGGGCAACTGCTGCCCGCTCAACGACGGCGCCGCGGCCGTGGTGATCATGACCGACCGCAAGGCCGCCGAGCTCGGGCTGACCCCGCTGGCCAGGATCGTCGCCACCGGCCTGTCGGCGCTCTCACCCGAGATCATGGGGCTGGGCCCGGTCGGGGCCTCCCGGCAGGCGCTGGCACGGGCCGGGATGACCATCGACGACATCGACCTGGTCGAGATCAACGAGGCGTTCGCGGCCCAGGTCATCCCCTCCTACCGCGACCTGTCCATCGACATCGACAAGCTGAACGTCAACGGCGGGGCGATCGCCGTCGGCCATCCGTTCGGCATGACCGGGGCCAGGATCACCAGCACCCTGGTCAACAGCCTGCAGTTCCACGACAAGACGTTCGGCCTGGAAACGATGTGCGTGGGCGGCGGCCAGGGCATGGCGATGATCGTCGAGCGGCTGTCGTGAACCGGAAGCGACCGGAGGCCGACATAGGTCCTGCCAGGGGGTTGTCACCGGCGTCCGGGTGGTGCAGTCTCGACAGCAAGGAGTCGGTCGGCCCTGGAGGTGCCCGTGACACTGAACCACTCCCCGGAAACGCATAAGAGACTGATCGCGCGCATCCCGTCCGTAACCGGACGAGACCTGGTTGAGTGGTTCAGGAGACTGGAATCGGGACCCGCGTTCCTCAGGTGCGAGGAACGCGCCCACTGGCTCTCCGACGAGCACGGGCTGTCCCACGGCTACGCGAGCGCCATCGTGCACGAGTACGAGCGGCAGCGACGCATGCGGCTCAACTACGCCTGACTCCTGCCATGGACCTCGACCTGGCACGTGAGTTCCTGCACGCCCATCACCGTGCGGTCCTCGCGACGACGCGGTCGGACGGGCGGCCGCAGCTTTCCCCCGTGCTGTGCGCGGTGGATGAGAAGGGGCGGGTGCTGATCAGCACCCGCGAGACCGCGGTCAAGATCAGGAACCTGCGGCGCGACCCCCGGGCGTCGGTGTGTGTCATGGGCGACGGCTTCTTCGGCGACTGGGTCCAGGTCGACGGCGAGGCGGAGATCATCGGCCTGCCGGACGCGATGGAGCTCCTCATCGACTACTACCGGCGGGTCGCCGGTGAGCACTCCGACTGGGACGACTACCGGGCGGCGATGGAGCGTGAGCGCCGGGTCATCGTGCGGGTCAGCCTCAGCAGGGCCGGCCCCGACGTCAGCGGCTGACCCCGGCCGGGCCCCGGCAGCAGCAAGAGCGCGGGTCAGCGGCCCCTGCGAAGAGCGCGCAGCGGGTCCTGCAGGTATGCCTGAACGCAGGCGGTTGGGCGCCGCCCGCGCCGGGCCGGCGGCGGCTCATTCCGAGATCGCAAGTTCTGACATCACAAATGCGTGCTCGCAGCATCGGAAACTGGCTTTAATCCATTCACTTACACGCGAGTTACGCTAACGCGATGGGCGGTTGCCGCTGAATGGTTTATCAGTTCCTGGCGCCGGCCGGTGGCCGCCGCGCCGGGCCCAGCGCACGCCCGGTGACCCCGCTGTGACCGGCGGATCTGAATCTTCGCAGGTCAGGAGGCTAGACGCCTGCGTGCCCCCGGTCGGGGTCGAACCGACACTGGGGACCCTTTTAGGGGGCCGGCCTCTTCCTTTGGGCTACGGGGGCTGGGTAATGATACCTCGGCCGCCCCCGTTATTTCGAGGCCGGCCAATGGGGGTGGAGAAAGATCCCCTGAGGTGCATATATTCAATTCTTCGATCACCCGCGAATACGTAGCGTGACAACCGCGCCCCAATTCGCGGAATATATGTACAGAGAGTAATTATACCGGGCGGCCTGGGCGCCCCGGTCACCGGCCCCCGCCGGCCGCCGGGACGTCAGGCCAGGCCCGCCGCCAGCCGCGCCCGCTGGAAAACCGCATCGAGCATTGCCGGTGTGACGCGGCCGGTGAACGTGTTCTGCTGGCTGGGGTGGTAGCAGCCGATGAGCAGGACCTGGCGCCCGCCGGGCTGGCCGGCCCCGCCCAGCCCGGCATCGGCCAGCGCGAGCCGCACCTCCGCGCCGTGACCGAAGGCCGGGCGCGGCCGGGGCAGCCCGAATCCGGCTGAGCGCAGCACCGGCCACATCGCCTGCCAGGCGAAGCCGCCCAGGCAGACGACAACCCTGACCGGCCCCGCCAGCTGCGCGTACTCCGCCGACAGCCAGGGAGCGCAGGTGTCACGTTCGGTCACGGTCGGCTTGTTGGCCGGCGGTGCGCAGCGCACCGCGGCGACCATCCTCGCCCCGATGAGCCGCTGGCCGTCGCCGGCCGTGACCGAGGTCGGCTGGGCGGCGAGCCCGCACCGGTACAGCGACGCGAACAGGACGTCACCGCTGCGGTCCCCGGTGAAGATCCGGCCGGTCCTGTTGCCGCCGTGGGCAGCCGGGGCGAGGCCGACGATCAGCACCCCCGGCCGCTCGTCGCCCCAGCCGGGGATGGGGCGGCCCCAGTACCGCTCGCCGCGCGACGAGCGCCGTCTGACGGCGGCCACCTGCTCCCGCCATTCGACCAGCCGCGGGCAGGCACGGCAGACCGACTGCCTGGCCACCAGCTCGGCCACGGTGGCCGCACCGGCGGCGAGCGCGCGCACCTCGGCCGCGTCGTGCGCGACGGGCGTCGCGGCCGTCGCGGGGTCGTCCGGCCAGCCGGTCCCCGGCTGCACCGGCCCGTCCGGGGTCCCGCCGCCGGGCCCGGCCGTCACGGGCCCGCGCCCGCGGGACCGCCTGACGCCAGCGACCAGGCGATGCCGTCCAGGATGTCGTGCTCGCTGGCCAGCACCTCGGCGAACCCGAACCGGGTCATGATCTCGCCGAGCACCAGCGCCCCGCCGCCGATCACATCCACCCGGCCGGGATGCATCACGCCCAGCCGCGCCCGCTCGGCCTGCGGCTGCGCCAGCAGCCGGGCCGCCTGCTCGTGCACCTGGCCAGCCGCGATCCGGGCGTGGTGGATGAGGCCGGCGTCATAGGCAGCCAGCCCGAGCGCGAGCGCGGCCACCGTGGTCACCGAGCCGGCCAGGCCGACCAGGGTGCGGGCGTCACCGACCGCGATCTTGGCAGCCACCACGTCGAGCGCCGCGCCGATGTCGGCTCTCGCGGCCGCGATCTCGGCCGGCGCTGGCGGATCGCCATGGAGGTGCCGCTCGGTCATCCGGACACAGCCGATGTCCACCGACACGGCCGCGTTCACCGCGGGCGGGTTCCCGAGCACGAACTCGGTGGAACCGCCACCGATGTCCGCGACCAGGTACGGCGGGGCCGCGCCGCCGCCCACCAGCTCGGTGGTGGCTCCCGTGAACGACAGCAGGGCCTCCTCGTCCCCGCTGAGCACCTCCGGGCCGACCCCCAGCACCCCGCGTACCCCGGCCACGAAATCGGCCGCGTTCGCCGCGTCCCGGGTGGCGCTGGTCGCCACCATCCGCACCGTCGACGCGCCCGCGGCCGCCACGATCGCCGCATAGGACCGCAGCACCCGCAGGGTGCGCGCCAGCGCCGCCGGGGCGAGCCGGCCGGTGGCGTCCACGCCCTGCCCGAGACGGACGATCTCCATCCGCCGGTCCACATCGGTGAGCGTGCCGGTGGCGGGGTTCACATCGGCCACGAGCAGCCGCAGCGAGTTCGTGCCGCAGTCGATCGCCGCGACGCGTATCTCCTGGCCTCCCTCGCGGGCGCTTCGCTGGCTTCGGGAGGCGGGTCCCCGGCGCCGGGACACCGCTGACGCTGGGTCGTGCCGGAGGCGCGCCAGCAAGCGCCGTGGCCCGGCGCCTGCGGCGGCCGCGCCGGTGCTCACCGGGCGCCGGGGCCGACACAGGGGCCCGCCTGCCACCAGGCGCCGGCCGCGTCCGCCCCCTGCCGGCCCAGCGGGTTGGCCCCCGGCACGGCGAGCTCGTGGGCGACCAGCGCGTGCAGGCACTTGACCCGGTCCGGCATGCCCCCCGCGCTCTGGGTGCCGGGCGGCAGCGGATCGACCCCGGCGGCGCGGGCGGCCTCGTCCCGCCGGGCCAGGTAGTCACGGTGCGCGGCCAGGTAAGCCCGGCGCAGCGGGGGGTCGCCAGCGAGCCGCTCGGCCATCAGCCGCATCTCACCGGCCGCCTCCAGCCTGCTGACCGCGGCCACCGCGCGCGGGCAGGTCAGGTAGTACAGCGTCGGGAACGGCGTGCCGTCCGGCAGCCGCGGCGCGGTCTCGACCACGTCCGGCAGCCCGCACGGGCAGCGGTGTGCCACCCGGCGCAGGGCCCGCGGCGGGCGGCCCAGCTGCCGCTCGACCACCGCCTCGTCGGTCATCGCGACCCGTCCGGCCCGCCAAGCCCGTCCGGCCCGCCCGCCCGGCCTGGCCTGCTGCGGTCCGCCTGCTGCACCGACTGCCACAGCCGGTCGTACCAGGGCGTGCCCGCCGCCCGCGCCGCCGCCGAACTGGAACCTGACCCGCCGATGATCACATAGCAGGTCTGGCCGGTCATGCAGAAATGCAGCCTGTCCCTGGCCAGCTGCTCGATATAGGCGGGATCGCTGAGCCGCTGCTGCTGCCGCTGCAGCGCCCGCAGCTGGACCAGCGACATCTGCCGCTCAGCCTGCAGCTGGTCGATCTGGCGGCTCTGGGCGATGTACTCCCGCACCGGATAGGCCAGGCTCAGCGCGATCGCGCAGATGACCACCGCGAGCACCGCGGCCCGGCTGGTGAACCGGGCCCGGTCCGCTGGCTGCGGCCGCCTGCGCTCGGCCATCACTGCCCCGATGGCGTCCGGGGGAAGGCGGCCGCGCCCGCGTACTCGGCGGCGTCATCGAGCAGTTCCTCGATCCGCAGCAGCTGGTTGTACTTCGCGACCCGCTCCGACCTGGCCGGGGCCCCGGTCTTGAGCTGCCCGCAGTTGACCGCCACCGCAAAGTCCGCGATGGTCGTGTCCTCCGTTTCGCCCGACCGGTGACTGATCATGCATGCGTAACGGCTGCGCTGTGCCAGCGCGACCGCATCCAGCGTCTCGGTGATCGTGCCGATCTGGTTCAGCTTGACCAGCAGGGCGTTGGCCGTCCCCTCGGCGATGCCGCGGCGGATCCGCTCCGGGTTGGTGACGAAGATGTCGTCGCCGACGACCTGGACCCGGTCGCCGAGCGCCGCGGTCAGCGCCTGCCAGCCGGCCCAGTCCTCCTCGGCCAGCGGGTCCTCCAGCGAGACGATCGGGTAGGCGTCCAGCCATTCCGCGTAGATGCTGGTCATCTCGCCGGCGGTGCGGGCCTTGCCCTCGAACGTGTACGACCCGGCGGCGTAGAACTCGGTGGCGGCGGCGTCGATGGCCAGCGCGACATCGAGCCCGGGGCTGAACCCCGCCTTGCCGATCGCCTCGACGATGAGGTCGAGCGCCGCCCGGTTGTGCGCGAGGTCGGGGGCGAAGCCGCCCTCGTCCCCCACCCCGGTGGCCAGGCCGTGCTGCTTGATCACCGACTTCAGCGCGTGGTAGGTCTCCGCGCCCCAGCGCACGGCCTCCCCGAAGGTGGCCGCCCCCACCGGGGCGATCATGAACTCCTGGATGTCGACGCTGTTGTCGGCGTGCGCACCGCCGTTGAGGATGTTCATCATCGGCACCGGGAGCAGGTGGGCGTTGGGGCCGCCCAGGTAACGGAACAGGGGCAGGCCCGCGGACCCGGCGGCGGCCTTCGCCACCGCCATGCTGACGGCGACGATCGCGTTGGCGCCGAGCCGGGACTTGTCCGGCGTGCGGTCGAGGTCGATCATGGCCTGGTCGATCAGCCGCTGATCATCGGCGTCGTAACCCATCAGCGCTGGCTGGATCTCCTCGATGACCCCCTGGACCGCCTGGGTGACCGCCTTGCCGCCGTAGTCGTTGCCCCCGTCGCGCCGCTCGACCGCCTCGAACGCGCCGGTCGATGCCCCGCTGGGGGCCACCGCCCGGCCCAGCGTGCCGTCATCGAGCACCACTTCGGCTTCGAGGGTCGGGTTGCCCCGTGAGTCCAGGATCTGCCGGGCGAAGACCGCCTCGATGGAAGCCACAGGTGACTCCTGATGGTTGTGCGGACGTGTCGGTTCTTGGAGCCTAATGGAGCCGCCAGGCCCGGCGCACCGGCCACGCCGTCCGCGTCCCGCCGCGGTCACGGCAGGCGCGCCGTCCCCCGCCCGTTCCCCGGCCGGCAGGGTCTGGAGGGCGAGGGTGACCGCAGCCAGCTCACTGCTGGCCGCTGGCCTGGCCGCGGCCGGACCGCTCCCAGGCGCGGACCCGGTCCCGGTACTGCCGGGCCGCCGCCCGCAGCTCGAGCTCGGGGTCGAGACCGGCTTCGCGCGCCCTCGCTACCAGCGCGAACAGCTCGGCACCGAGGTCACTGACGGCCCGGCTCCCGGCCGCACTGGCCGCACTGGCCGCACTGGCCTCACTGGCCTCCCCGGTCGCCGCGTCTCCCGCGGCCCCCCCGCCTGCCCCGGCCGGCCGGCCGCCCGCCAGGCTGCTGAGCTCGGCCGGCGCGCCAGCCCGCTCGGCGCGCCGCTGCAGCTGGGCGGCCAGCGCGAGCGCGGGCTGGCCGAACGGGACCGTGTCGAGCACCGAGGCGGGCGTATCGCCCGCCCCTGCCCGCTCCGCCGCCTTGATCGCGTCCCAGTTCCGCTTGACCTCCTCCGGGCCGGAGACAGTGGCGCCGGCGAACACGTGCGGGTGGCGCCGGACCAGCTTCGCCACGATGCCTTCGGCCACGTCGTCGATGGTGTAGCCGGTCCCGTCGGTCGCCTCCGCCGCGATCCGGGCGTGGAACACCACCTGGAGCAGGACGTCACCGAGCTCGTCCCGGAGCGCCGCCGGATCGCCGCTCTCCAGCGCGTCCAGCGCCTCGTAGCACTCCTCCAGCAGGTGCGGCGCGAGCGACTCGTGCGTCTGCCGGGCGTCCCACGGGCAGGAGACGCGGAGCGTGTCCATGACCGCCACCAGGCGGAGCAGCGCCTCCCCGGGCCTGTCACCGGTCACCGGCGGCCCGCTGTCGCCGGCCGGGCCGGGGCTAGCACGGAGGGGTCAGCTGCGGTTTGGGAGAGGGTGTGGCGGCACCACCTTGCGGCGCCGAGAGCTTCGGCGGGGCGGGGACGACCGACAGCTGGCTGTAGTCCATCCTGCCGAACTGCGGGTTGACCCTGATCCCCAGGCTCTTGGCCGCGTGGCACTGGAGGGTGCCGAACTTCTGGCCGAGGGCGTTCAGCCCGCTCTGCGAGGTGGGCAGCTGGCCGCCGTCCAGCCTGCGCACGAGCGCGGTCTGGATCGCCTGGTACCGGCCGAGTTCCGGCAGCAGGTCCGGCGGCAGCCCGTTGGCCACCGCGAGGTCGGCCAGCTTGACGTGGCTCTGCTGGGCCTGTGCCGCGATCGCGGCGCGGGCCTGCTGGGCGTCGGACCGGGTCACGATGATCCCGTTGCGGGCGGCCATCCGGTCCCGGATGCGGAACCGCACCAGCCAGCTCAGCACCTGCTGCGGCGCCTGCGCTATCGGGTACTGCAGCTGGACCCCGTTGCTGGCCTGGTATGCGTCCTTCAGGTCGCGGACCTGCTGGGTCAGGCTGGAGGACGAGATCGGCTGGCCGCCCACGATCGCGGCCGAGCCCATCTGGACGGGCCCGCAGGCGGTCAGCGCCACCATCGCGGCC
This sequence comes from Streptosporangiaceae bacterium, assembly GCA_035518495.1. Taxonomy (GTDB): domain Bacteria; phylum Actinomycetota; class Actinomycetes; order Streptosporangiales; family Streptosporangiaceae; genus UBA9676. Next base: position 9,011 of record DATIXO010000239.1, on the reverse strand, counting down.
AGCATGCCAGCAGTCGCTGTGATCGAAGTGCGGAGCACTACGACGTCCCTTCTCGTGCGTCCTGCCCGGGCTGCCCTGGCTGCCCGGGCGGGTGGTCCTCGCCGAACACCGCCTCGATGAGCCGTGCGCACCAGGCGATCAGTTCGGCGTCGCGCAGCATCGGGGCGCCCGGCGGCGCGGGCGCCGAGGGCCGCAGGCCCGGGGTGGCCCTGGGCACCGGTACGAGCATGGTACGCACCGCTGGCTTCAGCACGGTCTTCGGGTACAGCCGCGCCGCCCGCACCTGCCGCGAGTCGGGCAGGTCCACCGGTGAGAACCGGATGTGGGTGCCCTGCTGGGTGATGTCGGTCAGCCCGGCCCGGCGCGCCTGCGTCCGCAGCCGCGCCACCGCCAGCAGCACCAGCACCGGCTCGGGCAGCGGCCCGTACCGGTCGGCCAGCTCGGCGTTCACCGCCGCGGCGTCGCCCTCGGAGTCGATGGCGGCGATCCGCGTGTAGGCCTCCAGCCGCAGCCGCTCGCCGGGCACGTACTCGTGCGGGATGTGCGCGTTGACCGGCAGCTCCACCCTGACCTCCGGCCGCTCGGCCGGGCCTGCGTCGCGCAGCTCGCTGACCGCCTCGCCGATCATCCGCACGTACAGGTCGAAGCCGACCCCCGCGATGTGCCCGGACTGCTCGCCGCCCAGCAGGTTGCCGGCGCCGCGGATCTCCAGGTCCTTCAGGGCCACGTACATGCCCGCCCCCATCTCGGTGTGCTGCGCGATGGTGGCCAGCCGCTCGTGCGCGGTCTCGGTCAGCTCCCGCTCCGGCGGGAACAGGAAGTAGGCGTAGGCACGTTCGGTGCCCCGGCCGACCCGGCCGCGCAGCTGGTGCAGCTGAGCCAGCCCGTAGACGTCGGCGCGGTCCAGGATGAGCGTGTTGGCATTGGGGATGTCCAGCCCCGACTCCACGATCGTGGTCGACACCAGCACGTCGTGCTCACGGTCGAGGAACTGTCCCATGATCCGTTCCAGCTCGTGCTCGTTCATCTGGCCGTGCGCCACCACCACCCTGGCCTCGGGCACCAGCTGGGCGACCCGGGCGGCGACCTTGCCGATGCTGGCGACCCGGTTGTGCACGAAGAACGTCTGGCCGTCGCGGAGCATCTCCCGGCGGATGGCCGCAGCGATCTGCTTCTCGTCGTAGGGCCCCACCAGCGTGAGCACCGGGTGCCGCTCCTCGGGCGGGGTCAGGATGGTGGACATCTCCCTGATCCCGGCCACACCCATCTCCAGCGTGCGCGGGATCGGCGTGGCCGACATGGCAAGCACGTCCACCTCGGTGCGCAGCCGCTTGAGGTACTCCTTGTGTTCCACCCCGAACCGCTGCTCCTCGTCGAGCACCACCAGGCCGAGCCGGGCGAACCGGGTCTCCGGCGACAGCAGCCGGTGGGTGCCGATCACCACGTCCACGGTGCCGTCGGCCAGGCCGGCCAGGGTGGCCGCCACTTCCGCGTCGCTCTGGAACCGCGACAGTGGCCGCACCACCACCGGGAACGGTGCATAACGCTCCCCGAACGTGCTGTAGTGCTGGGCCGCGAGCAGCGTGGTGGGAACCAGGACCGCGACCTGCCTGCCGTCCTGGACCGCCTTGAACGCCGCCCGCACGGCGATCTCCGTCTTGCCGTACCCGACGTCGCCGCAGATCAGCCGGTCCATCGGGACCGGCCGTTCCATGTCGGCCTTGACCTCGTCGATGGCGCCGAGCTGGTCCGGCGTCTCCACATACGGGAAGGCGTCCTCCAGCTCGCGCTGCCAGGGCGTGTCCGGGCCGAACGCGTGGCCGGCCGACGCCATCCGGGCCGAGTACAGGCGGATCAGCTCCGCGGCGATCTGCCGGACCGCCTTGCGGGCGCGCCCCTTGGTTTTCGCCCAGTCGGCGCCGCCCAGCCGGTGCAGGGCCGGCGTCTCGCCCCCCACGTACCTGGTGACCTGGTCCAGCTGGTCGGTGGGCACATACAGCCGGTCCGGCGGCTGGCCGCGCTTGCCGGGCGCGTACTCGATGACCAGGTACTCCCGGACCGCTCCCTGGACACTGCGGCTGGTCATCTCCAGGTAGCGGCCCACGCCGTGCTGCTCGTGCACGACGTAGTCGCCCGCCGTGAGCTGGAGGGGGTCGATCCCGCCGCGGCGGCGGCTGGGCATCCGCCGGGTGTCCCTGCTGCCGGTGCGCTGCCCGGCCAGGTCCGCCTCGGTCAGCACCGCCAGCCGGGCGGCCTCCCAGGTGAAGCCGTCGCTGATGAGCCCGGTCGTGACGCAGGGCACGCCGGGCTCGGGCGGGTCGTCCAGGTCGCCGAGCCGGGCGCCGAGCCCGTCGGCGCGCAGCATCTCGGCCAGCCGCTGCGCGGGCCCGTGCCCCTCGGTCACGAGCACCACCCGCCAGCCGCTGGCCAGCCAGCGCCGCACGTCGGCGAGCACCCGGCCGGTGTCGCCGCGGTAGCCCTCCGCCGGGGCCGCCCCCAGGCGCAGCGCCTGGCGGCCCGTCTCATCGCCGCCCGGCTCCTGCTCGCCGGCCCCGTCATCCCCGGCCATGCCTGGCCCCTCGAACGGGCTGACCGTCCACCACGGCAGCCCGAGCCTGTCCGCGGCCGCCCGGACCTCGGTGATGGAGCGGAACGCGGCGGCGCCCAGGTCGATCGGCACCTGCCCGCCCGCCGCGGCGTTCACCCAGGAGGCCGCCAGGAACTCCTGGCTGGTGCGGACCAGGTCGGCGGCGCGGGCGCGGATCCGCTCGGGGTCGCACGCGAGCACCCGGCCCCCGGCGGGCACGTAGTCGAGCAGCAGCTCCATCCGGGACGCGATGGCCGGCGCGAAGGCCTCCATGCCTTCCACGGCGATGCCGTCGGCGAGCTTGCCGAGCACGTCGGCCAGGCCGGGGTGATCGGTGGCCAGCTGCTTGGCCCGGTCCCGCACGGCCGGGGTGAGCAGCAGCTCCCGGCAGGGCGGCACCCACAGCCCGTCGACGGCCTGCAGGCTCCGCTGGTCGGCCACCCGGAACTGGCGGATCTCCTCGACCTCGTCACCGAAGAACTCGACCCGCAGCGGGTGCTCCTCGGTGGGCGGGAACACGTCGATGATGCCGCCGCGCACCGCCATCTCGCCGCGGCGCTCCACCAGGTCGGTGCGGGTGTAGCCGATCTCGGCCAGGCTCACGATCACCTCGTCGAGCCCAGCCGTCTGGCCGGGCCGCAGCGACACCGGCGCGATGTCGCCGAGCCCGCCGACGATCGGCTGCAGCAGGCCGCGGACCGGGGCGACCACCACCTGGAGCGGGCCGGTCCGGGGGCTGGCCGGGTCGGGGTGGGCGAGCCGGCGCAGGACCGCGAGCCGGCGGCCGCAGGTGTCGGAGCCGGGCGAGATCCGCTCGTGCGGCAGGGTCTCCCAGGCCGGGAAATAGGCCACGGCCTCGCCCGGCAGCAGCGAGGTCAGCGCGTCGGTGAGCGCTTCCGCCTCCCGGGCGCTGGCGGTGACAGCGAGCACGAACCGGTGGTCCTGGCCGTCCTGGCCGCCGGCGAGGCCGGTCAGGGCGGCCGCCAGGAACGGCCGGAGCGCGGGCGGGGCGGTAAAGTCGGCCCCGGTCTCCGTGGTGGGGCCGGCGCCCAGCGCCGCGCCAGCGGGGCCGGGGGAACCGAGCGCGTCCCGCAGCGCGGGATCGCCCGTGATGACGCTGAGTAGTCCGGCGAGACTCACTGGTGTCCTTCGATAGGCAGCACAAACACCCGCACAGGTGCCAGAGACGGGCTGGCCCGATGCGGGACGGTTACAGCTTATGGCCTAGCCCATCCGGCCTATGGCAAGATGCCGGGCATACGGGGGGGCTCCCCACATGGGTGTCAGCGAAGAAGGTTGGGCGATGTCGGTGGGCAGGCTGGCCGGGAGCGGCACGGAAACGCGCGGGCGCGCGGGGCGGCGCACGAGATCTGAACGGGCCCCGGCCGAACGCGGGGCAGCGGAGCGCGCAGCGGCGGGGGGCGCCGCGGCTGAGCGCGCGGCGGCCGGGAGCACAGCGGCAGGAGACGCCCCGGCTGAACGTGCGGCGGCCGGGAGCGGGGCGGCAGAGGACGCCGCGGCTGAACGCGGGGCCGCCGGGAGCACAGCGGCAGGGGACGCCGCGGCTGAACGCGCGGCGGCCGGGAGCGGGGCGGCTGAACGCGGGCCGGCCGGGAGCGGGCCGGCCGGGCGCACCGCGGGCGCCAGCGCCGATCCGCGGCCGAACGTGACCATCGTGGGCGGCTGGGCAAGCCCCGCCACGACGGCGCAGGCCGCGCCCGGCGCCACGGCCGCGGTGCCCGCCGATGGCCTGGAGGACGACCTGTTCGCCCGGTATACCCGCGACTATGTCACCGGGCGGGATGGCCAGCAGGTGATGATCTTGCAGGCCGGCTGCACCACTGCGGAGACCGACCTGGACGTGGGCGTGCTGCGGGACAAGGGCGCCGACATCACCGTCAGCCTCATCGATGACGACCAGCCGGTCACGAGCGCGGCGCTGAGCATGCACCAGGACCTGGCCGAATGCGTGCAGGGTGACCTGCGCACGGTGGCGCTGCCACCGCGCTCCCACGACATCGTGCTGTGCGCCCTGCTCCTGCAGCGGACCAGCCACGCGGAGCTGGTCCTTGACCGGCTGGCCGCCGCGATCAGGCCCGGCGGGCTGCTGCTGCTGCGCTTCAGCGACCGGGACAGCGCGGCGGGCTTCCTCGACCGGGTGCTGCCCACGGTGGCCAGGCGCGCGATCTGGCGCCGCCGGCGGCCCGGCGAGCCAGGTCCTTACCCGGCCGTCTACGAGCGGCTGTCGTCCGCCCGGGGCATTCAGGCCTACGCGCTCAAGCGTGAGCTGGTGATAGCCGAGCGGCAGGCGCTGGGCGGGGTGGCGGGAACGCTGGCCGGCCCGCCAGGTTTCCGCGCCGCCCAGAAGCTGACCGCCTGGCTCTCCCGGGGCCGGCTGACCGCCGCGCACGAGCAGCTTCTCTACGTCCTGCGGAAGCCGGAGGACCGGTTCGCCAGGATACTCTGACCTTCTGGCCAGGTACCCGCAGGCCGCCACCCGTCGGCCGCTGTCCGGTCGGCCGCTTTCCGCCCGGAAACTATCTCCTGGCCCGCTGCCCGGCGCCGGAGTACCCTCAGGCAGGGCCTGGCGGAAGAGGCGGCCCGGGCAGCACCCGGGGCGGGGCGATGCGCCGGACGGAGGTGGACGTGGCCGCTGAGGCTGTGACCGGGCTGGGAGCGGGTTTCGCGAGCCTGCCTTCGTGGACTCTTGACGAGAACCAGCTCGCCGACCTGGAGATGCTGCTGTCGGGCACCTTCGCGCCGCTGACCGGGTTCATGACCGCCGCCGAGGTGTCGTCGGTGATCGAGTCGGGCACGCTCGCCGACGGGACCGTGTGGCCGGTGCCGGTCACGCTCGACGTGCCTGAGGACGCGGTGCCGCCGTCGCAGCGGCGGCTGGCCCTCAACGATCCCGAAGGCGTGCCGCTCGCCGTCCTCGACATCAGCGAGCGCTCCCCGGCGCTGGCGCTGCTCCCGGCGCAGACCGGCCGGGGCCGCCACGCGCGGCTCACCGGGGCCGCCGCGGCGGCCCGGCCCGCGGGGGCCACCGCGGCCGCCGCCACCGGGCTGGTGCGGCTGAGCGGCCGGGTGATCAAGTGCCGGGATCCTGAGCACGGCCCGTTCCGGCAGCTGCGGCGGACACCGGCGCAGGCCCGGGCGGAGCTCGGCGAGGACCCGGTGCTCGCCTTCATCACCCGCCGCCCGCTGAACGCCCGCCAGATCGGCCAGCTGCGCCACGTGGGGGGCCAGCTGCGGGCCCGGCTGCTGCTGCTCCCCCTGGTCACGGGCACGGCCGATGTGGTCACGACGCCCGAGGCGCTGGTCCGGACGGTCCGTGCCGCCGCCCGGCACCTGCCGTCCGGCACCCTGGTGGTGCCGCTCGCGCTGGCCGCGCGCGACGTCGGCGCGCAGCGCGAGATCGCGCTCCGGGCACGGGTCGCCTCCTCGTACGGCGCCACCCACCTGTTCACGGACGAGCCCGAGGCACCCACCGCCCCGGCCGCCATCCCGGTGGTGTCGGCCGGCGACTGGGCCTATGACCGGGCGGCCGAGGTCTGGCGGCCGCTGGCGCTGATCGAGCCCGGCACGGAGCGGGCCGACCTGGCAGTGGGCGAGCTCGAGGACCTGCTGGACCGGGGCGAGGAGGTGCCCGCCTGGTTCACCCCGCCGGCCGTGGCGGCCGAACTCCGCCGCGCGCGGCCGCCGCGCAGCGAACGCGGCCTGGTCATCTTCCTGACCGGCCTGTCGGGATCAGGCAAGTCCACGATCGCCAGAGGGCTGCGGGACGCCCTGAGCGAGCGCGGCGACCGCTCGGTGTCACTGCTCGACGGCGATCTCGTGCGGGAGCTGCTGTCGGCGGGCCTGACGTTCTCCCGCGCGGACCGCGACCTCAACATCGCCCGGATCGGCTTCGTGGCCACGGAGGTGGCCAGGCACGGCGGGATCGCCATCTGCGCGCCGATCGCGCCGTACGCGCAGGCGCGCGCCCGGGTTCGCGGCATGGTCCGCGAGGTCGGCGACTTCCTGCTGGTCCACGTCGCCACACCGGTGCAGGTGTGCGAGGCGCGGGACCGCAAGGGGCTGTACGCCAAGGCACGGGCCGGCGTGATCGACAACTTCACCGGTGTCTCCGACCCTTATGAGGAGCCCACCGACGCCGAGCTCACGATCGACACCTCCACGATGTCGCGGCAGCAGTCCGTCGACGCCGTGCTGCGCCTGCTCACCACCGGCGGATGGCTGCCTGACGAGGAGCCGCGGGAGGCCCGCGGGCCTGACCGCTTGAGCGGCCGGGGCCGCTGAGGGCGCGTTCTAGTCGTCGTCCTCGGCCTTCGCGCCCGCGTCAAACCGGGAGCGGATCGTGTGCAGCCGGTTCGTCAGCGCGCCTGACATCGCGTCGCGCTGGCGCGAGAGCAGCACGTAACTGGCCGCCCCGCTCACCACCAGGGCGAGCCCGAGCAGCAGCAGGCCGCGGGCACCGGCCAGATAGAACAGGCAGGTGGCGGCGGCGAAGAGCAGGATCCGTGCCGTGGTGTAGGCGAATGTGGCGCGCATGACGGCACCCAGCCTATGCCGGTGCCGGGCCCGGCGCTCCCGCGACCCCGCCGCCCGCGAGAATGCCCGCCAGCAGCGCTGGGTCGATGTTGCCGCCGGACAGCACGGCCACCCGGGGCAGGGCGGGCGGCAGGTCATGCCCGCGGAACAGGCACGCCGCGACCGCGACCGCCCCGCCCGGTTCGGCGACCAGATGCGCCTGTGCCGCGGTCCGCCGTACCGCCTCGCGTATCTCGTCCTCGGTGACGGTCACGATGTCGTCCACCTGGCTGGCCATGTGCCGCATGGGCAGGTCGCCGATCTGCTCCACCCGGAGCGCGTCGGCGATGGTCCGCTGCGTCTGCCGCGCCGGCCAGGCCCTCCGCTGCCCGCTGCGCAGCGAGTCGCGCGCGTCGGCCGCCAGCTCCGGCTCGACACCGATCACCCGCGCCCGCGGGCACAGCGCGCGGATGGCGGCGGCAATCCCGGAGATGAGGCCGCCGCCACCGACCGGGACGGTGACCAGGCCCACGTCGGGGCAGTCTGCCGCGATCTCCAGGCCGATGGTGCCCTGGCCGGCGATGACGGCCCGGTCGTCGAAGGGCGGGATCAGCGCATAGCCGTGCTGGCGGATCAGATCCTCGGTGGTGGCCACCCGCGCCGCCAGGGACGGCCTGGTGGTGACGATGCGGGCACCCAGCTGGCGGACCGGGCCGAGCTTGACCGGCGGCGCGTTGTCCGGCACCACCACGGTGGCGGGGACGCCCAGCAGGGCCGCGGCATAGGCGACAGCCTGGGCGTGATTGCCGCTCGAATGGGCCACCACCCCGCGCGCCCGCGCGTGAGCGGGCAGGGCGCTGATCGCCGCGTAGGCGCCGCGCAGCTTGAACGCCCCGGTCGGCTGCAGGGATTCCGGCTTCAGCAGCAGCGGCGGATCCACGCCGGGGAACGGCACCAGCGGGGTCCGGACGGCGACCCCGGCCAGGCGCGCGGCCGCGGCCCGGATCTCAGCGACCGACACCAGCGACGACACTGGCCCACCCTATGGCCAGCCGGGCGGGCGGGCGCCCCATCCGCCAGGCACGGCAGCTACTACTAACGGGCTACCGATTTCCGGAAATCGAGGCAGAAAACGGGTCTGCGTCCGCGACACTGAGGACATGCTCCGCTAACGGAGGGTCAGGAGGGGAGTGGCGTGGACGGGAACAGTGAGCGACTTCTCACTCCCGGAGAGGTCGCTGCCCTCTTCCGAGTCGACCCGAAGACGGTTACCCGCTGGGCAGCGTCCGGCCGCATCAGCAGCATCAGAACCCCCGGGGGCCACAGGAGATTCCGGGAGTCCGAGGTCCGGGCCCTGCTCCGTGGGGAGTCGCACGTTGCGCAGGAGCGGCCGCCCGCCTAGCAACCGCCTGACCCCAGCGGGCCGTAGCCCCCGGCAGGCCCGGCCAGCTCTGGGCGGCTCAGCTCTGGGCGGCTCAGCCCTGGGCGGCTCAGCCCTGGGCGGCTCAGCCCTGGGCGGCTCAGCCCTGGCCGGTGCCGTCCTGGCCACGGCTGGCCAGGTACCGCTCGAACTCCCGCCGCAGCGCCTCGTCGCCGTCACGCCACCGGCGCTTGCGGTCCTCGGCCTCGGCCTCGGAGACCGCCTGCTCGGCCAGGCGCGCATACTCGGGATCGTCGGGGCTGACCTCCACGTAGGCGTCCCCCACCACCCGGCCACCCGCGTCCACGGCTGACTCGGGAGCCATGAGATTCCCGTTCGGCAGCTTAATGACGAACATCGCATACCACTCTAGATGCCGTACCGGACATTGAAGTAGAGCATGACATCCAGCGCGATCCTGGTGTCACCGCCCAGCATGTCCACCAGCGCGGGCCGCTGCCGGGAGGCTAT
>DATIXO010000238.1:0-4557 GCA_035518495.1 Streptosporangiaceae bacterium | reverse complement strand
AAGACCGTGATGATCACCGCCGGCAGCCCCTTGGCCACATAGCTGGCCACCAGCAGCACCGCGGCCGAGATGGCCAGGCCCACCGCGGCCAGGCCGCCGAGCGCCATGATGTTGGCGTCCTTGACCAGGACCTCCTTTTGGTGGCGGCGGAACACCAGCCGGTGGTAGGCGACCGGCGCCATCAGCAGTGCCGTGGAAATCGCGGCCAGCAGCAGGCTGGCCAGGTACAGCTCACGCTGCGGGTGACTCAGCTTGACGAACCGGGTCGTGAACGGGAGGGACAGCATGAAGCCGAACAGCACCTGGACACCAAGGCCCGCCACCCGTAGTTCCTGCAGCAGTTCCAGCAGGTTGCGGTCGTCCCGCTCCGCTCCGGTCTCATGCGGGCGGTCCGTCCCGGTTCCGCTCCGGCGATCCGCCGAGTCCACCGGCACGGGTGCGTCTCTAGCCACGTATGCCTCCGGTGGCGCAGGTCACGACGACAGGGCTTGCCGCGCGTGGGCCGGGCCGGCCGCCTGCTCCCGGGCGAGACCTGCGCGCTCCTTGCACAGATGCCGCCTGAGCCGCCGTCGCTCCGCCTCTGTCGTTCCTCCCCATATCCCCTGGACCGGGTCCGCCTCGAGTGCATAGCCGAGGCAGGCTTGCTGAATCCCGCAGCGAGTGCATATCGCCTTGGCCCGTGCCACCTGCTGGAGAGCAAGGCCCGAGGAGGAGAGAGGAAAGAACAGCTCGGGGTCGGCCGTCAGGCAAGCAGCAGCTGACCACCACTCAGCGCGATTATCGCTAGCAGTCATGATGACCTCGGATGTCTTGCGTGTACCGACCGCACCGGTCGCCAGCCGCAGCAGCATCCGGCTGCCCGCATCGGGCCGGGCTAATCCTCTTCGGTGAAACTTCCCGGCGCCTGGCACGTCAGGCCTGGTAGCCGCGCATCACCGCGATGTTTGAACGCGACGCCCTGCTCATCGAGGAATCCTTCGGGCCAGGCGAGAGCAGCAACCGCCGCGGCCATGTCATCTCCCGCAGCGACCAGGCGATGCGGTTCGTGCGCCGCACCGGCGAGTTCGCCGGCGCCCCCAGGCCCAAGTTGATCTTGCTGGGCCTCAAGCTCGGGGGAACCATGGCCTGGAAGTCCTGGCCGAACTCAAAGGCGATGACGCGAGGGTCAGCCGGGTTTGCCGTTCCCGTTACGAGGCGCGGGCGGGATGATCTCCTCCGGGGTACGCGGGAAGGGGGCGGCTGCCGCCGACTGTGGCGGCAGGTCGTCATAGGAGACGTGCACGCGCTGGTCGTCGCGGCGCTGGTTTTGCAGGGCCTGGGCCGCCAGCACGGCCCGGTCAGCGTCGGTGAGCGGCGGCTGGACGATGGAACGCGGCCATAGCCGCCGGGCCAGCACGACATTGAGCTCGGCGGCGTAGACGGTGATCTCCACGCTGAGGGAGATCCAGGCCAGCAGCACCAGCACGGTGGCGAATGCGCCATAGACCGCGTTGGTGTGCCGGAAATGGGCCACGACAATGGCGCCAATGGCCTGCAGGACCGTCCACGCCAGCCCGCCGGCGACCACGCCCGGCACCAGCTTGCGGGTCGGCACGCCCTTGGGCGTCAGGACCCGGAAGGCAGCGAAGAACATGGCGACGTTGGCGGCAGCCGCAGCGAGCAGGCCGGCGACGGCGAGCACACCAGGTCCGTGCCCGTACAGGCCCAAGCTGGTCAGCCCGGTGGTAATCACCACGCCGAGCCCCAGCACGGCCAGGAAGAACACAGCCCGGCCGAGCCGCTGGACATAGCCGGGGCGCGCGGGCCCGGGCAGGTTCCACACCTGTCCCATGGTGAACAGGCCTGCCTGTGCCAGGCCGGTCGCCCCCCAGACCAAGACGATCAGGCCGACGGCCAGGCCGATGATGCTGGAACGCCGTAGCTGGTGCACGTTGCCCGCGAGCTGGTTGCTGATGATCGGGATCTGGTGAGCGAGGGCCTTGAGAACCTGATGGCGCACCGCCGGGTCATTGGAGGCGACCAGCCCCAGCAGCGTCACCAGCACCAGCAGCAGCGGGAACAGTGAGACAAATGCCGAGTGAGCCAGGTTGGCCACCAGCACCCCGCCGTTGTCGTCCCCGTACTTCTTGATCAGCCCGAAGACAAAAGCAGGCACCTTGTGACGCTGCTGTGCCGCATCCACCCGGCGGATCGCTTTTTCGATCGGGTTCACCGGCGACCACCCCTGCCCTGTTCCCAGCCGCACTGCCCGCCAGCACCCCACGCAAACACCGACCGGCCCGGCCGCCTCAGCCAGGATGCGGCCAGGAAAGCGGGTCCGGAGTCAGCACTGTGGGCTCGTGCCGGCCGGTCTCCGGTAGCCGGTTGCCGGGGCGGCTAAAGGCCGCGCTGGCGCGGTGGGGGAGTCGCCGCGATGCGGGCGAACCGGCAGCGGCGGGCGCCGTACAGGCTTACCTCCAGCTCGGCACCGCCGGTGAGCGGCCGGACGGTGAGGCCGTCGCCCGCCCACACGCCCGCGGCCGCCGGTGACACCGTCCGCGGCGGGGCCAGCCCGATCGTGAGGGTTGCCGCCCCGGGGGCAGCGCCGCCGGCGGCAGCGAGCGTGGCGTGAGCGTGCAGCTCCTGGCTGTAGTAGGTGCCGGTCGGTGCCGCCGCGGCCGGCGGCGCCGCCGCGCGAAGGTACACCTCGGGCGGCTCGTCGCCGACGGCCTCCTCCACCCGCAGCTCATCGCCGGCCGGCCGGAGCCGGACCGAACTGGCGCACCCGAGGCCGCGCCAGCTGCCGTCGGACATCGCCGCATAACGGTACGTGGAGCCGCCCTCGGCGTGGGTGACCGTGCCGTCGCCGGCCGCGCCGATCGCCATGTGAGTGTCGAGTTCCGGGGAGTACCACAGGCCGGTGACGCCCGGCTGGGCGGCCAGCGCGGCGCGCTCGCCGAGCCGGGCCGGCGGCGCCGGGGCGTCCACTCCGGCCAGCCGCTCGGCGATGCGCACAGCGATCTCGGCCGGGAACGTGTCGTCGCGGTTGGCCAGCACAGCAACGCCGGTGCCGCCGTCAATCAGGTAGGCCAGCGCCGACCGGAAACCGTCGATGTAGCCCGAATGCAGGTAGACGCGGCGGCCGCCGACGGTGGTGATCTCCAGGCCGAGCGCGTAGGGCAGCCGCCGCCCGTCCGCGAGCACGGCGGGCTCGAGCAGCGCTTCGCGGATGTCGGCGCCGATCGCCCAGCCGGTCAGCATGAAGTGCTGCCATCCGGCGAGGTCGCTGACCGAGGTCACGACGCCGCCGTCACCGACCGTCTCCTCGGTGATGTCGGCCCGCCGCCAGCTGCCATCGGGCGCGGGTGTGTAGCCGGTGGCCAGCCCCTGCACGGGCACCGTGAGGTCATCGCGGAACCGGGTGGCGCGCATGCCGAGCGGGCCGAACAGCCGGTCCGCGGCGAACTCGGCCAGCGAACGCCCGCTCACGCGCCGCAGGGCCGCCGCGGCGAGGACGAAGCCGCTGTTGGAGTAGGCCCAGCCGGTGCCGGGCTGGAAGTTGAGGCCGGTCTGCCCGGCCAGCAGGCGCATGAGCCGCGCCTCATCCATGCCCGCGACCGGCACGCCCGCCAGCTCGCACAGCGAGTAGTACTCCCGCAGGCCGCTGGTGTGGGACAGGCACTGCCGCAGCGTGACCGGGACGGGCAGCAGTAACTCGGGCAGGTGCCTGCGCACGTCCTCGTCCAGCGACAGCATGCCGTCGCGCTGCAGCAGCAACAGGCATGCGGCGGTGAACTGCTTGCTCGCGGACGCGATGTCGAAGATGGTGCCGGTGCCGACCGGGACGTCGTGCTCGATCACTGCGCGGCCGGCGGCGGCATGTGCCACCAGCGCGCCGTCCCGGTAGACACCAACCGCATGACCCGGGCCGCCGTCAGCCGCATACGGCGCGATCAGATCAGCGAACTCTCCCGGGTCCACCGGGGCACTCTAGTGGCACGCCCTGGCCTGCGCCAGGCCCGTGTTCACATGGGCTCCTGCCGCGGCATCCCCAGCCAGAGAGGCCATTCCAGACCGCGCGGCGGGCTCAGGCAGTCAGGACTGAGAATCACGTGTACAACGTGGTCCCTGTTACCGGGGACGTGAGCTGATCCCAGTCCCGACTTGCTAGCTGCCCGGGCGGCCTGGCACGGGCCTATGCCTGAGGGGTGAGGTCGGCTCAGCCGCTGCTCTCAGCCGCTCTCCCCCGCTGCCATGGCGGGGCGTGGGCGGCGGTCGGTGCGGCGCAGCAGGTAGCGGCGTATCTCGTCGGCGCCCCAGACGATGAACGGGAACGGCACGGTGACCAGCAGCAGGTTCGGGGGGAGCGCCGCGGTGCTGAGCAGGTCCTGAAGTGGCGGCAGGTAGATGATCGCTGCGGCCAGGGCCAGCTCCAGAGCGATCCCGGCCAGGAGCCACCGGTTGGAGAACACCCCTACCGACCACAGTGAGGCGCGGTCGGTCCGGGCCGCGAATGCGGTGCCGATCTGAGCCATGACCATGGACAGGAACGTCATGGTGGTGGCCTGCAGGTAGGCG
>DATIXO010000237.1:0-8471 GCA_035518495.1 Streptosporangiaceae bacterium | reverse complement strand
GGCTGCGGGCCTGGCGGTTCAGCGGCTGCCGTCCGGGGCCCGTCCGTCGCGCAGGTCCTGCCAGGTCCTGCCGCTGCGCACGCTCGCGGGACGCTCGGCGACGATGTCCGAGCCCGCCCGTGCGTGCTCGTCGCGGGCCTTGACGAGTATCCAGCGGCGCCCGCCGGTGCGGGTCAGGCCGAACCGGCCCGATAGCTTGTGCCCGTCCAGGATGAAGGACAGATGGCCCGGCTCATCGCGCAGGATCTCGGCGCTGCCCTCGTCCCAGATGATCACCGCGCCGCTGCCCCGTTGCTGCCCTTCATGCACGCCCTCGAAGTCTCCCGCGGCCAGGTCGTGATCCTCGACCGGCACGGCGAGGCGCCTGGCCCCGGGGTCGAGCGACGGGCCCTTGGGCACCGCCCAGGAGCGCAGGACATCGCCGGCCTGGATCCGCAGGTCGAAATGCAGGGCCGTCGCGTCATGAAGCTGCACGACAAACCGCGGCGCCGTCACGACCCGCACGCTACAGGCCGCCGCCTGCTGGCCGGTGCCGACACAGGCCCGGTGCGCCGCCTGGCCGGCCGGGTACGGTCACGGGCCCGGTGCGCCTGCCCGGCCGGGTGCGCCGGGCCAGTCGCCGCCACCTGCCCGCGCGTACGCTGAGACCGGCCCTGCTGCCTCCTGCCCGCCGCGTTCGCTCCGCGCTGGCCAGCCCGATCCTGGGAAGGGGAACAGATGACTGCGTACGTGATCGCCGATATCGACGTCCACGACCAGGAGGCGTACCGGGAGTATGCGGCGCTCGTGCCAGGCACGCTCGAGCCGCACGGGGGCCGGTTCCTGGTCCGCGGCGGCGCCCACGAGACGCTCGAAGGCGGCTGGCAGCCGCGGCGCCTGGTGGTGCTGGAGTTCCCCAGCGCCGACGCCGCCAGGCGCTGGCACGGGTCGCAGGAGTACGCCGCGGCGATGGCGATGCGCCAGCGCGCCTCGACCGGCAGCCTCGTGCTGGTCGAGGGAACGGCCTGACGCGGGTGGCCGGCGTGCCTTCCGCGGGCACCCTGGCTGGCAAGGCGGCAACGGCCGCCACATGATCGACTTCGATCAGGGCTGGCGGACGGAGCGGCTCGATCTTGAGCCGCTCGCCGTGACCCACGCCGCCGAGCTGGCGCCGCTGCTCGATGATCCCCGGCTGCACGAGTTCACCGGCGGCGCGCCGCTGGGCGCCGCAGCCCTGGCCGACCGCTACGCACGTCTTGCCACGCGCCGCTCGCCCGCCGGTGACCAGCTGTGGGGCAACTGGGTGATGCGCGTACGCAGCACCGGCGCGGCGGTGGGAACCGTTCAGGCGACGCTGCCCGCGGGCGGTCCCACGGCCGGCCCGGCCGAGGTCGCCTGGGTGGTGGTGCACGCCGCGCAGGGTCGCGGCTATGCCAGCGAGGCGGCGTGCAGCCTGGTGGGCCTGCTGCATGACGCTGGCTGGGCCGTCGTGGCCCACATCCATCCCGGCCACCTGGCCTCCCAGCGGGTGGCCCGCGCCGCCGGGCTGGCGCCCACCGGTGATGTCCGCGGCGACGGCGAGATGCGCTGGCTGCGGCCGCCGGCCTGCGGCTAGCTGGCCGAAGGCGCTGGAGGCGCGCTTGTGACCCAGCGGATGGCGTGCACCAGGGCGTGGCCCGCGGGGCGGACCACCGTGGCCTCGGTCACTGGCAGGCGGGGCAGGTAAAGCGGCCGCCGGGCCCAGCCGGGCAGGAGCGATGCCGCCGCCGCGGCCAGCACGCCGTAGGGTGCCCGGGCGACAGCGGGCAGCGGCGGGCTGAGCAGCAGGAACCGGGCGGCCTCGCGGGCCTGGGCGGTGCCGGCCAGCTCGGGCCGGTACTGGGTGATCCGGGCGGCGAGCTCGGCTTCGGTGCGCGGCGGGTCGGGCACGCCGAGCGCGGCGCCGATCCGGGCCAGGTCCTCGACGTAGCCGTCGCGGCCGGCCTGGTCCAGCGGCTGGGCCCCGAAGCGGGAATGCGCACGCAGGAAGCTGTCCGCCTCCGCTATGTGCACCCAGGTCAGCAGGTGGGGGTCCGAGGCCGCGTAGGCCCGCCCGTCGGGCGCGATCCCGGTGACCCGGCGGTGGATCGCCCGGACCCGCTCGATCGCCTCCTGCGCGTCGCTGGCCCGGCCGAACGTCGTGACGGCCAGGAAGTAGCTGGTCCGCTGCAGCCGCCCCCACGGATCGCCGCGGTAGCCCGAATGCCCGGCCACCGCGGCCATGGCCAGCGGATGCAGCGACTGCAGCAGCAGGGCCCTGATGCCGCCGATGAACATCGAGGAGTCCCCGTGCACGCGGCGGACCGGGCGGCCCTCATCGAACCAGCGTTCGCCGCCGGCCGTGTTGATCACCCGGCGGCGCGCCGGGCCTTCCGGCCCGGCCACCCGCTCGAAGATGGCCGCACCGATACGGCTGCGGACCCGGCCGGCAGCGCCACGACCATCCACGTCCCCATTATCGCCGACCGGTACCCTGCGCCGCTGCCCCCCGTCTGCGCCGCTGTCCCCGGGCCTGCGGCGCTGGCCTGGGCGCCGGCCGTCAGTGCCGCCGCGGGCCTGGATACGGCTGGCCGATGAGGGGGCGCGCTGGTCAGTGCCTGAGCCAGCGCTGGGTCTGCTCCTGCCAGGTGGGAGGCTGGCCGGGCAGTGGCGTGCGCTGGCCGGAGCGCAGCCCGTCGATCACGACCGCCAGGTGGCGCTGCCGGAGCTCGGCGGTGCGGCCGGCGTCGCCGAGCTTGACCCCGGCGAGGAACTCGAGCAGGAATTCCACGTCCAGGTAGGTGACGTCGTCCCTGAGCATGCCGGTGGCGCGCACCCGCTCGAACAGCTCCAGGCCCAGCGCCTGCATCTCCTCCGCCAGCGCCAGTTGCTCGGCGGTGGGCACGAACGTCCCCGCGAGCCGGACGGTCAGGCCATGGGTGTTGGCGGCCACGATCCGGCGCAGGAAGCCGGTGAACGCCTCCCACGGCTCGGCGTCGGAGGCCAGCGCCCGCCTGATCTCGGCCAGATAGATCTCCTGCCCGTTCCGGCACAGGGTGCGCAGCAGGTCCTCCTTGCCCGCATACCGGTGGTAGAGGGCGCCGATGCCGACTCCCGCCCGCTCGGCCACCGCGGAGATCGGGGCCGTGGGGTCGGCGAGGAACACCTCCCGGGCCGCCCGCAGGATGAGCTCGTCGTTGTGCGCCGCCTGTGCCTGGCGGCCGCGAAGCGGGGGCGCGCCGCTGGCGGTCAGGATGAATTCATCATGGCAAGATCGCGCGGGACTGCCCGGCCGGGCCGGATTCTCGTACGCTTGATGCGTGCTCGGTCTCCCTGATGGCACCCGTGGGTGCCTGTTTGACCTGGACGGCGTCCTCACCCAGACAGCGAAAGTGCACGACGCCGCGTGGAAACAGATGTTCGACAGCTACCTGCGGGACCGGTCCCGGCGGACCGGCGAGCCGTTCGTGCCGTTCGACCCGGCCAGGGACTACGAGGAGTACGTCGACGGGAAGCCCCGGGCCGACGGGACGCGCTCGTTCCTCGCCTCCCGGGGGATCGAGCTGCCCGAGGGCGGCAATGACGATCCGGTCGGCGCGGAAACCGTCCGCGGGCTCGGCAACCGCAAGAACGAGCTCGTGCTGCGGCTGATCCGTGAGGGCGGGGTGGAGCCGTACGAGGGCTCGGTCCGCTACGTCCGGGTGGCCCGGGAAGCGGGCCTGCGCCGCGCCGTCGTGTCGTCCAGCGCCAACTGCCGCGACGTGCTCGTCGCCGCGGGCATCGAGGACCTGTTCGAGGTGCGGATCGACGGCGTGGTCGCCGAGCGTGAGCAGCTGCGGGGCAAGCCGGCCCCGGACACGTTCCTTGCCGGGGCGCGGGCGCTCGGGCTGGAGCCGCACGAGGCGGTGGTCTTCGAGGACGCGCTGGCCGGCGTGGCAGCCGGCCGGGCCGGCAAGTTCGGTTTCGTCGTGGGAGTCGACCGGGCCGGGCAGGCGGCTGCGCTGCGGGAGCACGGCGCGGACGCCGTCGTGACCGATCTCGCCGAACTGCTGGACCACTCGTGATTAAGCAGCCGACGTTCAGCGTCGAGCCCTGGTGCCTGCGGGAAACCATGCTGAACCTGGACATGCTGGCCCAGTCCGAGTCGGTGTTCGCGCTGTCGAACGGTCACCTCGGCTGGCGGGGGAACCTGGACGAGGGCGAGCCGCACGGCCTGCCGGGGACCTACCTCAACGGGGTCTACGAGCGGCGGCCGCTGCCGTATGCCGAGGCCTCGTACGGCCTGCCGGAGACCGGGCAGACCGTCATCAACGTCACGAACGGCAAGCTGATCAGGCTGTTCGTCGACGACGAGCCGTTCGACGTCCGCTACGGCGAGCTGCGCACGCACGAGCGCCTGCTGGACTTCCGCACCGGCCTGCTCAGCCGCAGCGCCGAGTGGGTATCGCCGGCCGGGGGGACGGTCCGCGTCACGTGCACCCGGCTGGTGTCGTTCACCCAGCGCGCGATCGCCGCGGTCCGCTACGAGGTGGAGCCGCTGGAGAAGCCGGCCCGGATCGCGCTGCAGTCCGAGTTGCTCGCGAACGAGCAGCTGCCCGGCTCCGGCGGCGATCCCCGTCTTGGCGCCGTCCTCGACCGCCCGCTCGAGCAGGAGTACCAGGGCGCGCACGAGAAGGCCGTGATCCTGGTGCACCAGACCAGGCAGAGCGGGCTGCGCATCGGCGCCGGGATGGATCACCTGATCGACGGGCCCGACGTGCATATCGAATCCCGGGTGTTTCCCGACGGCGGCGTGACCACCGCCACCGCGGTCGTGCGGCCCGGGCAGCGGCTGCAGCTCACCAAGCTCGTCGCCTACGGCTGGTCGGGCGCCCGGTCCCTGCCCGCGGTCCGGGACCAGGTGTGGGCGGCGCTGAGCGGGGCACGGCAGACAGGCTGGGACGGCCTGCTCGCCGAGCAGCGCGAGTACCTGGACGACTTCTGGCACAGCGCCGATGTGGAGATAGAGGGCGACGCCGAGGTCCAGCAGGCGGTGCGGTTCGCGCTGTTCCACGTGCTGCAGGCCGGTGCCCGCGGGGAGAACCGTGCGATCCCGGCGAAGGGCCTGACCGGGCCTGGCTACGACGGGCACACGTTCTGGGACACCGAGACCTTCGTCCTGCCGGTCCTCACGCTGACCGCTCCTGACGCGGCCGCCAGCGCGCTGCAGTGGCGGCACAGCACGCTGCCGGCGGCCGTGGAGCGGGCCGCGCAGCTCGGGCTCAAGGGGGCGGCCTTCCCGTGGCGGACGATCACCGGGAAGGAGTGCTCGGGCTACTGGCCGGCCGGCACCGCCGCCTTCCACATCAACGCGGACATCGCCGACGCGGTGGTCCGCTACGTCGACGCGACCGGCGATGAGGCCTTTGCCCGCGGGCCGGGGATGGAGCTGCTGTCCCAGACCGCGCGGCTGTGGCGCTCGCTGGGCCACCACGACGCCCACGGCCGGTTCCACATCGACGGCGTGACCGGCCCTGACGAGTACAGCGCCCTCGCCGACGACAACGTCTACACCAACCTGATGGCCCGGCAGAACCTGCTGGCGGCCGCGGAGACGGCGAAACGGTACCCCGACCGCGCCCGCGAGCTCGGCATCGACCTGGAGGAGTCGGCCAGCTGGCGCGATGCGGCGCAGGACATGTACATCCCCTATGACGAGGATCTCGGCGTGCACCAGCAGGCCGAGGGGTTCACCCGGCACCAGGTCTGGGATTTCGCCGGCACACCCGCCGACTGCTATCCGCTGCTGCTGCACTTCCCCTACCTCCAGCTGTACCGCAAGCAGGTCGTCAAGCAAGCCGACCTGGTGCTTGCCATGCACCTGTGCGGGGACGAGTTCACCGCCGAGCAGAAGGCCAGGAACTTCGACTACTACGAGCCGCTCACAGTGCGGGACTCGTCGCTGTCCGCCTGCACCCAGGCGGTCATGGCGGCCGAGGTCGGGCACCTCAGCCTGGCCTTCGACTACCTGGGCGAGGCCGCCCTCATGGACCTGCACGACCTCGAGCACAACACCCGTGACGGTGTGCACATCGCATCGCTGGCGGGCGCGTGGGTCGCGCTGGTCGGCGGCTTCGCGGGCTTGCGGCACCATGACGGCACGGTCAGTTTCGCGCCGCGCCTGCCCGAGGGCCTGACCAAGCTGGCGTTCAGCCTCCTCATCCGGGGGCAGCGGCTGCGGGTGGAGGTCAACCACGCCTCGGCCCGCTACCTGCTGGAGGACGGCAAGCAGCTTGAGATCGTCCATCACGGCAAGCGGGTGAAGCTCGCGGCCGGGAAGCCGGAAGAACGCCCGGTCCCGGTGGTGCCGGCGCGGGCACGGCCCAGCCAGCCGCCGGGGCGGGAACCGGCACACCGCCGGGTCTTCGGCGACCCGGAGTGAGCCGGCCAGCGCCGGTCTGACAGCGCCGGTCTGACAGCGCCGGCAGCTGCTGGCTGCCGTCACGCCCCGCCCGGCCCCGGGTACGGCGGCATAGCCACGGCCGCTCCGCGCGGCGGCACATCCGTATCCGGGCAGCCCTCCTGATCCGGCAGCCCTCCTGATCCGGGCGGCCCTCCTGCCTCGCCAGCCACCCTTACCCGGCAACGTGGCCACGCCCGGCCCGCCTGCTCCAGCAGCCCGCCTGCCTGTCAGCAAACACTCGTCATCTATCCAGATTAGATTCAGTAATTATCCAGTGAACAGTCAGGTTCATTGGTGATATTCGTAGTGGCCCTCCCGGCGGGAAGCCACCAGCCGTGCCGGGAGCGCCTTCTGAGCACGCCCCGTCGGCCAGCGCCACTCCCTGAGCCGGCGGGGCGTCTCCACATCCCGCCAGGCCCCGCCCCGCTGGCCCGCCGTCAGAGCCCGGGCCCGGCAAGTTCGTCAGAGCCGGTAAGTCCCGCCAGCCCCGGTCAGCGGCCTGCGGCCGGGGGCCCAGAGCGGGAGGGCAGCGGCTGGCCGGCGGCCGATGGGCGCCCGGAGATGAGCTTGGCGCCCATCTTGATCGCCTTGACCGCGCTCGTGGTGCCCGCCTGCAGGGTCAGGCCGGTGAGGAACACGACGAGGCCGGGGATGAACAGCGCGCGCGTGCCGAGCATGAGCAGCCCGATGCGGCCGAGCAGGTAGGGCGGGGTGCAGACCACGGCCCCAATGGCCCCGCCTACGGCGGCGGCGGCCAGCTTGTCCCGTCTGGAGTGGGTGGGCTTCACGCCGATGAGCCGGGAGGGGACGGCGACATAAGCGACCATCATGACGGCGATGACGATGCTCAGCGAGACGGCGAACCACCAGAGGCCCCAGCGCAGGAGGACCCCGGTGGACAGGCCCAGGCACAGGCCGACCACGGCGCCCGACCCCAGGATGACGGCGAGGTGCGACCGGGCCTGGCGGAACGCCGGCCGGATCAGCGGCCGGCCCGGCTGGGCGATCGCGAACGCGAACACGGCATTGAGGAAGAAGCTCGCCATGGTGATCGCGGTGATCGCGAGGACGATCGGGATCCTGGCCGCCCCCTGCACGACGTGGTAGGTCTTCCCGTAGAAGACGTGCGCCTTCAGGTCGTACATGGCGGCCCAGATCCACATCGCGGGGAGCAGCTGGATCAGGGTCAGCCGCCAGTTGGAGAACAGCAGCTTCAGCCCCTCGAACAGCATGACGAAGGCGCCGACCGCGAGCGCGAAGGGTGCGAACAGCCGCCGGGAGCGGCTCAGCCGCAGCACGGCCTCTTCCACGGCCGCCTCGTCGCTGTCCCGGATGGCGCGGGCGAGCCGCCGGGCCCGCGCCGCTACCACGGCCCGGCGCCGCCGGGGCGCCTCAGGCGCTGGTGGGGGAAGCGCGGCCGGCCTTGAGCCATCAGGGTGCGCATCTCTTCCAGCAGCCACGGCACGACCCCCTTGCGGATCGTATCCTGCCGCGGGCAGGGGCCGGCTGGCGTCTGGCGGAGGCGTGAGACGCGGGCGTGGGACGTCACCGGCGGGTGACCGGGGACGGTAGCGCCCGCCATCAGGTCAGCGCCCGGTCCCTGCCCGGCCGTCTCCGGGGGCGCTGGCGGCCGGGCGCTGGCGGGCTCCTGGGCGGGGGGATCCGGCGGCGCTGGCGGGCTCCGCGGCCGCGGAGCCCGCGCCGTCAGCCGCTCGCCTCCGCGGGCTCCTTCTGCTCGACGAGCTCGCCCTCGATCGTGATCTGGATCTCCTCGCTGACCACGAGCTTGCCATCCAGGATCGCGTTGAAGCTCAGGCCGAAGTCCTTCCGGTTGATCTTGGTGGTGGCGCTGTAGGCGATCCGGTGTCCCATCATCCCGGGGTCGTTGAATTCGCCGTACCTGGTCACCTCCAGGGACACGGGATGGGTGTTGCCCTTGATGGTCAGGTCACCGGTCAGCGTGTAGCGGTCCGGCCCGGACGCCTTCACGCCGGTGCTCTTGAACGTGATCACCGGGAACTTGTCCACCTCC
>DATIXO010000236.1:0-17142 GCA_035518495.1 Streptosporangiaceae bacterium | reverse complement strand
GCGCTCGGCCTGGTCGGCATCCTGGCCGGCATCACCTACGGCATCCAGCCCTACGGCGGCCACACCATGGGCTGGACCAGCCCGCTGGTCCTGACCGGCCTGCTCGGCGGGACGGCGCTGCTCGCCGCGTTCTGCTTCATCGAGCTACGGGTCAGCCAGCCCATGTTCGACCTGCACCTGCTGCGCATCCGCCCGTTCGCCTTCGGCAGCATGGCCACCCTGCTCGCGTCCGTCGCGCGCGGCGGGCTGCAGTTCATGCTCATCCTCTGGCTGCAGGGGATCTGGCTGGTGCTGCACGGCTACAACTACGCCGACACACCGCTCTGGTCGGGCATCTACCTGCTGCCGCTGACGTTCGGCTTCGTCTTCTCCGGCCCGGTCTCGGGATGGCTGTCGGACAAGCACGGCGCCCGCGCCTTCGCCTCCGGCGGGCTGCTGCTGTCGGCGCTGGCGTTCGGCGGGCTGCTGCTGGTGCCGACCAACTTCCACTACCTCGCCTTCGGGGTGCTCATCTTCCTGGCCGGCGCCGGGATGGGCCTGTTCTCCGCGCCCAACGCGGCGGCCATCATGAACAGCGTCCCCCGGCACCAGCGCGGCGCCGCCTCCGGCATGCTCGCCACCTTCCAGAACTCCGGCTTCGTCCTGTCGATCGGTGTTTTCTTCTCGCTCATGATCGCGGGACTGGCCTCCACCCTGCCCGCCACCCTGAGCCGCGGGCTGACCGCGCAGGGCGTGCCCGCATCGATCGCGCACCAGATCGCCGGCCTGCCGCCGGTGGGCAGCCTGTTCGCCGCGTTCCTCGGCTACAACCCGGTCAAGACGCTGCTGGGCCCGACCGGGGTGCTGGCCCACCTGCCTGCCAGTAACGTCGCCACCCTGACCGGGAAGCGGTTCTTCCCCGAGCTGATATCCCAGCCGTTCCACCACGGCCTGATCATCGTGTTCACCACGGCCATGGCGCTGCTCGCGCTCGCCGCTGCCGTCTCGGCGCTGCGCGGCGCCCGCTTCGTGCACGAGGAGCAGGCCGTGGACAGCGAGACCGGCGGCACCACTGAGGCCGCGCTGGAGGGCACCGGCCGTTCCTGACCCCACACCACCGCACCTGGTGGGCGATAGCTGCCTCCATCATGTATATAGTTAGCTCTGTGAAGGATCTTTCTGCTCAGGTGCCGCCGGCCGCCGGTGGCCGGGAGGCGGCGGATCTGATGGCGGCGATCAGCGCGGTCCGGCGGACGGCACGGCAGGCGGTGCGTACGGCCTGGCGTGATGAGCCGCTGCCGACCGCGCAGAGCGAGCTGCTGCGGCTGGTCGCGGCCCAGCCCGGGATCAGCGTCGCCGACGCCGCGCGGGAACTGCGGCTGGCCCCCAACACCGTCAGCACGCTGGTGGGGCGCCTGGCCGGCCAGGGGCTGCTCGGCCGGGAGCGCGCGGTGGCCGACGCCCGCTCGGTCCGTCTCAGCGTCACCCGCAGGGCGCGGCAGCGGATAGCGGACTGGCGTGACCTGCGGGCCGATCTGACCCAGCACGCGATGGCCGGCCTGTCGGCGCAGGACCGGCAGGCCCTGACGGACGCGGTGCCGGCGCTGCTGCGGCTGGCGGAACGGCTGGCGCTGCCGTGACCCCGCGTGCTGGCGGAGCGGCTCAATCAGCGGCACCCGGACCGGTCACCGCGGCCGTCCGGTGCGAGCATCTGCGCTATTGCTTCGGGGACCACGTCGCCGTGGACGGGGTCGACCTGCTGATCGCGCCCGGCGAGACGTTCGGCCTGCTCGGGCCGAACGGGGCAGGCAAGACGACCACCATCCGGATGCTGACCACGCTGCTGCGGCCGGGCCAGGGGACGGTCGCCGTCTTCGGCGTGGACGCGGCCGCCCAGCCGATGCTCGTGCGCAGGCTGATCGGGTACGTGCCGCAGCTGCTGTCCGCCGACGCGTCCCTGACCGGGCAGGAGAACGTGGAGCTGTTCGCGCGGCTGTTCGACGTCCCCCGCCGGGTGCGCAGGCAGCGGGTGGAGGAGGCGCTGTCGGCCATGGGCCTCACCGACGCGGCCCAGCGGCTGGTGAAGACCTACTCCGGCGGCATGATCCGCCGGCTCGAGCTGGCCCAGGCGCTGGTCAACGCACCCCGGCTGCTGGTGCTGGACGAGCCGACGGTGGGGCTGGACCCGATCGCGCGGGCCGACGTCTGGGAGTTCATCGCCGGGCTCAGGCAGTCCAGCCACACGACCGTCCTCATGACCACCCACTACATGGAGGAAGCCGACCTCCACTGCGACCGGGTCGCACTCATGCACCACGGCACCATCCGCGCCACCGGCACCTCGGCCGAGCTCAAGGCCGGGCTGGGCGAGGGAGCCACGCTTGACGACGTGTTCCGCCACTACACCGGCGGGACCCTGGACGACGAATCCGAGCAGGGAGGCATCCGTGACGTCCGCCGCGCCCGGCGCACCGCTCGCCGCCTCGGCTGAGCCCCTTCCGCCCGGGTGGCCGGGGCTGCCCGCCGACACGCCGCTGGCCGGCATCCGCCGGCTGGCCAGCCGGGTCGCCACGCTCTGCTGGGTCGAGCTGCGCAAGATCCGGCACGACCGGACCGAGCTGTACACGCGCGCGATCCAGCCGGCGCTGTGGCTGCTGATCTTCGGCGAGACCTTCAGCAGGATCCACGCCATCGCCGTGCCGAACGGGATTCCCTACCTGGACTTCCTGGCGCCGGGGATCCTGGCCCAGTCCACGTTGTTCATCGCGATCTTCTACGGGATCCAGATCATCTGGGAACGCGACGCCGGGGTGCTGGCCAAGCTGATGGTGACGCCCACCCCACGGGCGGCGCTCATCACCGGCAAGGCCTTCGCGGCCGGGGTCCGCTCCATCGTGCAGGCGGCGGTGATCGTCGTGCTGTCCGCGGCGCTCGGGGTGGCGCTGACCCTCAACCCGCTGAAGCTGCTCGGGGTCGTCGTCATCGTGGTGCTCGGGTCGGCCTTCTTCTCCTGCCTGTCCATGAGCATCGCGGGGGTGGCGCTGTCGCGGGACCGGCTGATGGGCATCGGCCAGGCGATCACCATGCCGCTGTTCTTCAGCTCGAACGCGCTCTACCCGGAAAAGCTGATGCCCGGCTGGCTGCAGGCGATCAGCAAGGTGAACCCGCTGTCTTACGAGGTGAGCGCCCTGCGCTGGCTGCTCATCGGGATTCCGACCAACCTGGCGCTGGATACCGGCGTGCTGGTCGCCGCCACCGCGGCCGGCATCACTGTCGCCTCCCTGCTGCTGCCCCGGCTGGCACGCTGAATATTCTCCTTGCCCAGCGCAAGCTCACTGACCGAACCGGTCGGGGTCAAGGGCAGTGCTGCAGCCGGGAGCCGCTGAACTCGACGGTCGAGTCCGTGCCCCGCGCCAGAATGGCCAGATCGAAGCCAGCGAGCTGGACGAGCACCTCGCGCCACGCCAGATCTTTATCATGAGGGCAGGCCCGTAAGTGGGTGCCTTACCTGGGGGGATGTGCCTGGCTCATCAGCGCAGGGGATCTTCCTCAGTTACCGGCGTGAGGACGCAGCGCCCTATGCGCGCCTGCTGCAGTTCCAGTTGCGCGAGCGTTTCCCAGACGCCCAGGTGTTCATGGATCTGGACTCCATTGAGGCGGGCCTGCCTTTCGCAGAGGTCATCCGGGACGCGGTGGACTCATGCGCGGTACTGGTGGCCTTGATCGGGCGTCAGTGGGTGACGCTTGGCGATGAGGAGGGACACCGGCGGCTGGACGACCCGGACGATTTGGTGCGGTTCGAGGTGCAGACGGCGCTGGAGCGGGGGTGCGGGTGATTCCCGTGCTGGGGCCCGCGACCAGTACGCCGCCCTGCTGCCGGTCCGCGAGAAGCTCTCAGGCCCCGAGCACCCGAAGACCCTGGCCATCCGGGAGAACCTCGCCTACTGGACCAGGAAGGCGGAGGGTGACAGAGGACCGGGCGGGAATTAGCTGCCGAGCGACACCAACGTCATGATCACGACGGTCACGAGGTCCGTCCCGGCTGGAGGGGCGGGCTGGCAGGGGGGTCCGCACCGCCGTGAACCCCGTAGCGCTCGCGGACCGCGTTGCCGACCGGGCAGCCACCCTCGGCGCCACGGCAGATACCGGTGTCGCACAGCCGGCACCCCCAGCGCACCGCGCCGGGGCCGCGGATCAGCCTGGCCAGCATCTTGGACATCAGCTCGCGCAGTGCCTCCCGCTCCGCGGGTGACAGGCCATCCAGCACGCCAGTGAGCACTCCTGCCCGGGCGGCGGCGACCCGCTCGGCCGCCACCCGGCCGGCCCCGGTGAGCGATACCGAGGTGGAGCGCCCATCTGCCCCCGGGCCGCGCTGCACGTACCCCGAGTCCGCCATCCGGTCGACCAGCCGCACCGTGCCCGACGACGTCAGCCCGAGCACCTGGCGCAGCAGGTCCACGGTTGGCCGGTCCAGGAAATGCATCAGCGCGGAAAGTGCCGCGGCGCCGGATTCGGGCCGCCCGCCGGCCTCGGCCATCGCATCCGCCATCCGGTCGGCGATCACCAGTGACAGGGCACCGAGCAGGTTGGCTGTCTGGTCCAGTCCCCCGCCCGGCGCGTCAGCCAAGCTCGTAGTCGAGGCTGTAGGTGCCACCGGGCTGCCCGGCCCCCGCCACGGAGACACCGGACCCGCTGAGCCCAGCCAGGTCCCCGCTGCCCGAGCCCGGGATGACCCGCCAGGTGGAATGCGCCTCGCCGCCGCCGTAGCCGCCGTCGGCGACCATGACGCAACTGCCGGACCGCCCGGCGATCTGCCCGGTGAACCGCTGCAGGCCCGTGTACTCCGCGGTGCCGTCCTCCCGGTAGTACATCAGCGAATCCGAGACCAGGTCACCCGCGAGGTCACCGCTGAGCCGGAACCCCATCCTGGCCCTGGTGAGCTTCTCATCGCCAGCCAGGTCCTGGTAGGTGTCCTCCTCCCAGGACGCGACCGTGAACGAGCCTTCCGCATGTGCCGTCATGATTCCTCCACCAGGGACGGCCCCCGCCCGGCCGGCGCGGGCCCTGCGCGGCAAATGATGTATGAGTCACACACTAGTCGTGGTAAGTCGCGGCGGTAAATGTGACCCCGGTTCCCGGAACGTGTGGCGCTGGTCAGGCAAGGGCCTGGCGGAGCCATCGGGCCCGGCTGGCGGGGCCGCGCCCGGCCAGCGGTGCTGCCCTGGCCAGCAGCGCGCCCGGCTGGCAGCGCGCCCGGCTGGCAGCGCGCCCGGCCGGCAGCGCATCAGGCCGGCGGTCCAGGCCGTCGGGCGCCTCAGTCCTGCCCGGCCGCTCCGGCCTCGTTGGCGAGCGCGACCCGCAGCAGGTTCTCGGCCGCGTCGGCCGCCGCGCGCGCTGTGATCGCATGGGTATGGGCCCGGTCCAGCTCGCCCAGGCCCATGCAGTCAAAAGCGACCCGGGCGTCGTGCGCCGCCAGCTGGAGCTGCCTGGCCGCCTCGCCGAGATCCACCTGGCGCGGGCCAGCGTCCTGGGTGCTCACTCCTGTCCCCCCTTGCCTGTGATCACGCTGCTGATACGGCAAGATACCCAGCGGATCGGTGCGGCATGCGGGTGCCGCGCGGGCGGCGCCCGGCCCGCCGATGTCATCGTGACCGGCCACTACGATGGCAGCAGTCCCTGTCACCCGCTCCGCCTGAGGAAGCGCCGGCCATGCCAGAGTTCGCCTACACCGACCTGCTGCCCCTCGGTCAGGACACCACGCAGTACCGCCTGCTGACGGCGGAGGGAGTCAGGCCCCGCGAGGCGTTCGGCAGAGAATTCCTCGAGGTGGACCCCGAAGTGCTGACGCTGCTCGCGCGGGAGGGCATGCGCGACATCGCCCATCTGCTGCGGCCGGGTCACCTGCGCCAGCTGCGGTCCATCCTGGACGACCCGGAGGCCTCGCCCAACGACCGGTTCGTCGCCCGTGAGCTGCTGACCAACGCCTGCATCGCGGCAGGTGGCGTGCTGCCGATGTGCCAGGACACCGGCACCGCGATCATCATGGGCAAGCGCGGCGGCGGGGTGCTCACCGACGGGCGTGATGAGGAGCACCTGGCCCGCGGCGTGTACGACGCCTACACCGAGCTGAACCTGCGGTACTCACAGCTCGCCCCGCTGACCATGTGGGAGGAGCGCAACACCGGCTCCAACCTGCCCGCCCAGATCGAGCTGTACGCGGCGCCGGGGGCGCAGTACACGTTCTTGCTGATGGCCAAGGGCGGCGGGTCGGCCAACAAGTCCTTCCTGTACCAGCAGACCAAGGCGGTGCTGAACGAGGCCAGCATGCTCGCGTTCCTGGCGGAGAAGATCGCCTCGCTGGGCACCGCCGCCTGCCCGCCCTACCACCTGGCGATCGTGGTCGGCGGCACCAGCGCCGAGTACGCGCTCAAGACCGCGAAGTACGCCTCCGCGCGCCACCTGGACACGCTGCCGGTGGCGGGATCGGCCACCGGCCACGGCTTCCGTGACCCCGGCCTGGAGCGGCAGGTGCTGGAGATCACCCGCAAGATCGGCATTGGCGCGCAGTTCGGCGGCAAGTATTTCTGCCATGACGTGCGGGTGATCCGGCTGCCCAGGCACGGCGCGTCCTGCCCGGTCGCGATCGCGGTCTCCTGCTCAGCCGACCGCCAGGCGCTGGCCAAAATCACTGCGGACGGAGTGTTCCTGGAGGAACTCGAGACCGACCCGGCGCGGTTCCTGCCGGAGACCACCGATGAGGACCTCACCGGCGACGTGGTGCCGGTCGACCTCCGCCGCCCGATGAACGAGGTCCGGGCCGAGCTCACCAGGCACCCGGTGGCGACCAGGCTCTCGCTGACCGGGCCGCTGGTGGTCGCGCGCGACATCGCGCACGCGAAAATTGCCGAACGACTGGCGGCGGGTGAGCCCATGCCGCAATACCTGATCGACCATCCGGTGTATTACGCCGGACCCGCCAAGACGCCGGACGGATATGCCTCCGGATCGTTCGGCCCCACCACCGCGGGGCGGATGGACACCTATGTCGGGCAGTTCCAGGCGGCAGGCGGATCGCTGGTCATGCTCGCCAAGGGGAACCGCTCCCCCGCCGTGACCCAGGCTTGCCAACGGCACGGCGGCTTCTACCTTGGCTCGGTCGGCGGGGCAGCGGCACGGCTGGCCAAGGACTGCATCACCAAGGTCGAGGTGCTCGAGTACCCCGAACTGGGGATGGAGGCGGTCTGGCGGATCGAGGTGCGCGACTTCCCGGCGTTCATCATCGTCGACGACAAGGGAAACGACTTTTTCGCGAACACGTCGGGCCCGCTCCTCACCATCGGCAATCGCCCCTGAACGGCCATTTAGATAATGCTCGTGTGAACAGACATCCAGGCGACACTCGGCGGATTCTCACGCCTTTCACATGAATCCGGGCACCCGCGCAGTGTATGGTCCGGGCCATGCGGACAGCCACCGGGCCGGGATGCGTCGTCGCCGGGCGCTATGAGCTGCTGGACCAGATCGGCCAGGGCGCGATGGGCACCGTCTGGCGGGCCAGGGACCTGGTCCTTGACCGCGACGTGGCGGTCAAGCAGGTGCGGCTGCCCGGGCTGATGTCCGAGCGCGACCGGGCGATCCTGCGGGAGCGCACGCTGCGGGAGGCCAGGGTGTCGGCGAAGCTCAGCCACCCGGCCGTGGTGACCGTTCATGACGTGATCGAGGCGGACAGCACCCCGTGGATCGTGATGGAGCTGGTCGCCGCGCGGTCGCTCGCGCAGGTGCTGGCCGAGGACGGCCCGCTGCCTCCCCGGCGGGTGGCTGAAGCGGGGATGATGCTGCTCGGGGCGCTGGCCAGCGCACATGCCGCCGGGATCGTGCACCGTGATGTCAAGCCGGGCAACGTGCTCCTCACCAGCGACGGCCGGGCGGTGCTGACCGACTTCGGCATCGCCACCGTGGCTGGCGACCCTGCGCTGACCCAGACGGGCGTGGTGGTGGGGACGCCCGGGTTCTGTGCCCCGGAACGCATCCGCGGCGGGCCCGCCAGCCCGGCCTCAGACCTGTGGTCGCTGGGCGCCACGCTGTATGCGGCCTTGGAGGGGCATGGGCCGTTCGATGGCAACGGCAGCCCGATGGCGGTGCTCGCCAGCATCGTGCACTCGGATCCGCCGCCGGTCCGGTTCGCCGGGCCGCTGGGCACCGTGGTCGGGGCGCTGCTGAGCAAGGACCCGGCCCAGCGGCCGGACGCAGCCAGCGCGGGCCAGCTGCTCGCCGAGGCGGCTAACGCTTCCACGTCCACCGCCGCGCTGGCCGCCGCCAGCACCGGTCCCAGCATCGCTGGCCGGGATTCCGCCCAGGTCGGCCAGCTGCCGGCCCGCCCCGGCCCAGTCCCGGGTGGCAATGGCGGAGCCAAGACGTCTGCCAGGACCGACCCGATCGGCTTCCCGGCCGGCCCGCCGCCTGCGCCGCCCGCGCTGTCTGCGGCGCCCGCCCTGCCAGCGCAGTCCGCGCCATCCGCCGATGGTGCCGGTACCGCGCGGTTCCCGGCCGGTGCCAACCCAGGCCTGCTGCCTCCCGCGCCGGGCTCGGACCCGTTCTCTCCCGCGCTGGGGCCGGACACGTTCCCCCCCATCACAGGCTCCCGCTCCCCGGATGCGGGTCCCGTGCCGTTCCCGGGCCTGGCGGGCCCGCCGGTGCCCGGTGGCGCTGAATCGCCGCCGCTGCCGGCCAGCATGGGCACCGCGGCGTTCCCGTCCGGCAGCGCCGCGGATGCCAGCCCGGCGGGCCCGGCCGGCACGCGTCCGGCAACGGGACGGCGCCTGCTCATCGCTGGCCTGGCAGGGGTGGCCATCGTCGTGGCCGGGCTGGTTGCCGGGCTGGTGTGGTCGCGGACGGCGGCGCCGTCCGCCTCCGCCGGTACGGGCAGCGGGAGCGGCGGCGCCCCCAGCGCCGCCGCGGCTCTGCCGGCGGGTTACCACTGGTACACCGGGCCGGCCACGGCGGCGGCAGCGCACAGCTTCACGATGGCGGTGCCGGCCGGGTGGCAGGCACGCCAGCAGGGATCGGTCATCTACCTGTGGAACCCGCCATCGGGCGCCATCATCAGCGTCTCTCCCGCGCCAGGCGCTGGCAGCGGCCCGGGCTGGGTGACCCGGGTGCTGGAGCGGGCGGCGCTCGGCCGGGGATCGTTCGCCAGCTACCGCAGGCTCGCCGCCGCACCTTTCCTGCTGCCGGGAAAGCTGGCCGGTGCGTGGCGGTTCGCCTACCGGCAGCCCGGCATGGGCGCAGTGGACGGGCTGGTAGTGGTGACGCACGTGAGCGCCCCGGGCGGCCAGCAGTATGAGCTCACCGCCACGGCGCCGGTGCGGTACTGGCTGGCCACCAGGACCGCCTTCGCCGAGGTGGTCCGCACGTTCAGCCCCCGCGGCTAGGGCGTTCCCGGCCGGGACCGGTCACCCGCCCGTGGGTACGGCGGGGCGGGCCGGGCAGAGCGGGACACCGGGAGTCGTGGGGGGTGGCGGCCCTCCCAGCCCTCCCCGACGGGAAGGCCGCCACCCACGTGATCGGCCCCGCCTGCGCCAGGGCCGGCCGCCGCAGGCGTCAGTACGAGCCGACGGCCTCCTCGTGCGACCAGGCGGCGCACGGAGAGCCATAGACCTGCTGGATGTATCCCAGGCCCCAGCGGATCTGGGTGGCGGGGTTGGTCTGCCAGTCGGCGCCGGCGCTGGCCATCTTGCCGGCGGGCAGCGCCTGCGGGATGCCGTACGCGCCCGAGGTCGGGTTGGTGGCAGTGGGGTTCCAGCCGCTCTCCCTGTTCCACAGGCTCTGCAAGCACCCGAACTGGCTGGACGACCAGCCGTACGAGCCGAGCATCGCCATCGCTATCTGCTGCGGAGACCCCGAGGGCGTGACGGCGGGGCTGGCGGCTGCCTGCTGTGCCGCTCGCTGTGCCGCTCGCTGTGCCGCCTGCTGGGCGGCCAGTTCGGCCGCCCGCCGGGCCGCGGCCGCCCGTCGCCGCGCCGCGCGCCGGGCGGCGGCCCGGCGCCGCTCCTGAGCCAGCTTGTGCAGCTCCATCGTGGTGATGCCGGCCCGCACGGTTGCGAGCTGGCGGAGGGGACTGGTCAGGGCGGCAGCGTCGGTCCGTTCCTCGCTGAGGGCTGGCCGCGGCGGGGCCGCCGGGCGGGCCGGGCTGTCCGGTGCCGCGGCCGCGACGCCGGAGGCCACCGCGACGGTGGCGACTGCCGTGGCCCCGACTACCGCGATAGCGCGTTTGGGTGGCTTGCGATGCTTAGCTGGCTTGCGGTGCTTGCCCGGTTTGCGATGCACGGTGCGTGGCGCAGACACGAAGGAGCCTTCGTTCGGGCGCTCAGATACGCGCTCGGTTGTCACCCGGGAGACGCTGCCACCGGCGGTGAGACGCGGCCAGGGCAGAGGCGGGTGGATGTGCCGCGGGTCAGGGCGACACGTTACGCGAGAGCAACCATCACACCCGCCGGGTGCTGTCGGTCATCCACCATGCCCGGGTCAGCGGCCGGGAGGTCCGGGAAACGGCCAGAATGGCAGTGTGACCTACATCACGTCCGGCTGGTCCCGGGCACCGATGACGGCGCGTGCAGGAAAGACCTTATTATGATCGATTTTCGTAGTTGCTTGCGGCAACGCCGAACGTCGCCGGGACCGTCCGGGAGCGTCAATACCAGCCGTTTGCCTGCCAGAAAGACCAGGCGCTGCAGGGGGTCCCGTAGACCGACTGGATATAGCCGAGACCCCACTTGATCTGCGTCGCGGGATTGGTCTGCCAGTCAGATCCGGCGCTGGCCATCTTCGATCCGGGCAGGGCCTGCGGTATGCCATAGGCGCCGCTGGCGTTCGCCGCGTTCCAGCGCCAGCCGCTTTCCCGGGTCCAGATGTCGTTCAGGCAGCTGAACTGCGTACTGGGGCTGAAGCCGAACGACGACATCATGTTCCAGGCGATGGACTGGGCGGTGCCCGGGTCGGGCGGCGGGAAGCTGACCGTCCCGACGCCTGTGTCCAGGTTCGCCATGGCGGCGACCTGCGGGACACCGACCATGTGCATCGTGTGGGCGGCGGCATCCATGACGATCATCTGCTGGCGCTGCTCTTCCAGCACCGCCAGGGCACGGCTGCCCGGCAGCATCGCGGCGATCACGGCGCCGGCGCCGGGCCGCGTGGCACGCAGCACCATATAGCCGGTGAGGGTGACTACCATGATCGCGGCGACAGCAGCGGCCGTCACCGGCAGCAGGAAGCGCGGCGGGTGCGATGCGCCCGTCCTGCCGGGACTCCGCCTCCGGTGCTCTGACAAGGCAGTCCTTCCGTCCCTTCCGTCGGCCGATCACACCAGGCGGGATGCCCGGTGTGCAGACCGCTGCGGGGCAGGGCAGCGCGTCGCGATGGCGGGGGGCCCCATCGCGCGGGCCATTCCTTGGCTGCTCGCCAAAGTGAGATCGGCGGGCATTCCGACCGCCGATCGCCATCGGCGATTACCTTGCCAGAAGGAGTCGCGGGATTCGCTTGTTTCTGGCGAAAAAGCTGTGTCGCCAGCTACCCCAGTGGTACAGCGCAGGTCACAATGGTTACACGTACAGTGACAAATGCCAGGTGCCCGAGCGGGACAGAGCTGTGATCACCAGCTTGTCCGCATCAGGGCATGCGCCACGCGGGAGGCGGACAGCAAAGCGGTGGCATAGTTCCCGTCCCGACCCCGCCCGGCCTTTGGTCCCGTAGCCGGGATTATCCGGTTCATCAGCACGACCGGGTGCCCGCAGCCCGACGCCGGTCGCGCACCGGCAGCAGCGCCGCGAACTGATCCCGGTGAACATGGCGTGACGCGTTCATCACCCGGCGCGAGTGTGCGCAGACCGCCCGGCAGTCGCCGCAGCCGAGCCACGATGATGAACAAAGCACGACATACAGCCAAAGGTTACATGTCTAATATGTAAAGGGCTGGTAAGTTCGTCCTGCTTTCGCCCGCTGGCGTCCGTGCTCCCGCAGCACCCTCCCCCGCGAGCTGGCGTGCGCGGAAGCCCACAAGGCAGCCATGAGGAGCGCTGCGGCGGCCGTTGCGGACGGTTCGGCGCGTCCGTGACAGGGAGGGAGTGCTTCGGCATGGGCACATCGGTCCCGCAGCCGGTGGCGGTGGCCGGGCCGGCGGGCGCCATCGCACGCAGGCGGCCGGTCATGCGCCGTCTGCGTGCCCCTCACCTGGCGAACGCGGCCCTGGCAGCCGCCCTGGTGCTGTCCTACCCCCTGCTGCTCGCCGTCGCCGTGCTGCCCGGGCCGCGCGAGCGGGTGCCAGCCTGCTGGCTGTTCCTGGCCGTGGCGGTGGTCAGCTACCTCGCCGAGGCGCTGGCACAGGACGCCGTCCCGTCGCTAGTGAACATGCTGAACTGGGTGCAGGTCGGGCTGCCGCTGCGGTTCGCCTTCCGTGAGCTCGCCCTGATCGTGCTGCTGCTGCGGGTCCTGCCGGTCCGCCCCGGCGAGATCGCGGTCCTGGCTGGCGGGCTGCTTGGCCTGCACGCCATCCGGGCGGTCTACTCAGCGCTGGTGGTTTACGTGGGCCAATGGCGGCTGCTGCCGGTGGTGACCCGCAACGTAGACCTCAGCGAGCTGCGGATCCCCGATCCGCCGCCGCCGTCGCTCACCCTCGCGCACACGAGGAAGATGCTCCATCTCGACGTGCTGCCGCTCGCCGGGGGCCTGGCCTGGGCGCTGACCAGGCAGGCCGGCTGGATGCTCGGCGGGGTCTGCCTGGCGCTCACGGCCGGCGCCGCCGGGTGCGCGGTCATGGCGGTGCACGCGCGCCGCAATGCCCACCTGCGCGACCGGGCGTGGGTCCTGCGCACGGTCAGTGCCCAGGTCCGCCAGGGGCATCCGCAGGTGATGCTGTACTTCAGCGGGCAGCCGGAATCGGTCTACCAGGCCAACATGTGGCTGTCCACGCTCGCCCGGGTGAACC
Organism: Streptosporangiaceae bacterium; assembly: GCA_035518495.1. GTDB lineage: Bacteria > Actinomycetota > Actinomycetes > Streptosporangiales > Streptosporangiaceae > UBA9676. The sequence goes on along the minus strand of DATIXO010000236.1, from coordinate 4,184 downwards.
GGCCGGCCGTCATCGTCATGCGGGAACGCTGGACCGTGCCGATGCTCGGCCGCACCAGCCTGCCCGTCGTCTGCCTGGAGGACATGCTCGACCTGCTGAACTTCCCGCTCCCCAGCGTGCGCGTCGCCCTGTTCCCCGCCAACACCGCGAAGAACCTCCACCAGCTCCGGATCCCCGGCGTCGGCCAGGTGTTCATCAATCACGGGGACAGCGACAAGGACGCCAGCGTCAACCCGTTCGCCAAGGCCTACGACGAGGTATGGGTGGCCGGGGCAGCGGGCCGCGAGCGCTATCTGCGCGCACAGGCGGGCGTGCGGGACGAGGACATCGTCGAGGTCGGCAGGCCGCAGCTCGCCGACATCCGGCCAGCGCCCGGCGCCCCCGGCGGCCGGATGTTCACCGTGCTGTACGCGCCGACCTGGGAGGGATTCACCAGCGGTGCGCAGGACAGCTCGCTGATCCCCATGGGCCTGCGGATCGTCCAGGCGCTGACCGACCGGATGCCCGGCATCCGGGTGCTCTACAAGCCGCATCCGCTGACCGGGACCCGGGACCCCCGCGCGGCCCGGGCACACGAGGCGGTCGCCGCGTTCATCGAGCAGGCCAACCGGCGCCGTGAGCGCACCGGCGAATGGGCGCAGGAGGCGGCCGCCAGCGCGCCCGCCCGCGCCGCCGCACTGGCTGAGCTGGCGCGCATCGAGGAACGCCTGCGCAAGCTGAGCGGTGACGGCCAGATCGCCGGCAGTCCCGCCAGCCCCGGCGGCAGGTCCGACTACGCGGCACTGTCCCGCGACGGCCAGCCCGACCCGGCACGCGACGCGGAGTGGCGCCGGTGCCTCGACGCCTGGCACGAGGCGTACTGCGCATCGCAGGGCTGGTGGGAGCACCGGGTGGCGACCGGCGCGCGGCCCACGGCCTATGACTGCCTCAGCCAGGCCGACCTGCTGATCAGCGACATCTCCAGCCTGGTCGCCGATTTCCTGGTCAGCGGGAGGCCGTACGCGGTCACCGATCTGGCCGGCCGCGGCGCGGCGGCGTTCCACGAGCGCTTCCCGACCGCCGTGGCCGGGTACCTGCTCAGCCCGGACTGCGCGGAGCTCCCCGGGATCCTCCAGGAGGCAACCGGGGCTGGGGAGGACCGGCTCGGGCCGGCCCGGCGCGAACTCAAGCGGTACCTGCTCGGCCCGGACTCGCCCGCACCCCAGGCCCGCTTCAACAGCGCGCTTGACGCGCTGATCGAGCGGGTCGAAGCCGCCCGGAGGGCGGTGGCGGGCACCGCCGCCGCCCCGCCCAGGCTGGCCGCCCAGCTTCCCGCGGCACCCGGCCCGGCCGGCCTTCCCACCGCGGGCCTGGAACTGGCCAGCGACCCCGCGGGCGCCTGACCGGCGGCCCACCAGCCCAGCTGCCGGGGCCGCCGGGTAGGCGCCTCTTCCGCCAGACCTGCTCCACACCGTGCACACACCGCCTGCATCCAGGCTGCACGCGGCGGGGTTGTGCTGGGCAGGCATAAGGGGCAGCCACCCGCGACGGGGCAGCGCCGTCCGCGGGGGCACCGGCGGTGCCCGCGCTCGCGCCGGGCCGGTCCGCCACCTCCGGGTCCGGGGGAACCGCGGCCGGCGTCGCAGGGGACAGCCAGCGCGTCACGGGCCGCGTCGACGGCCAGCGGGCACCGCCAGCTCCCCGCCGGGCGGGGGAAGGGGAAGCGCCATGAAAGCGATCAGGGTGCACGCATACGGTCAGCCGCCACGCCTGGACGATGTGCCAGAACCCGAGCCGGCCGGGCCGGACGATGTGGTCATCAGGATCGGCGGCGCTGGGCTGTGCCGCACCGATCTGCACATCATGGACGGCTGGTTCGCCGACGCGATCCCCGCCGACCTGCCCCTGGTGCTCGGGCACGAGAACGCCGGCTGGGTCCACGCCGTCGGCCCCGCTGTCGAGCACCTCGCCGTCGGCGACCCCGTCATCTGCCACCCGAACCTCACCTGCGGTATCTGCCGCGCCTGCCGCACCGGGGACGACATGCGCTGCGCGGCGGGCCCGAATCTGCCCGGCGTCACCTGCGCGGGCGGGATGGCCGAGCTCTTCAAGACCAACGCGCGCACCATCGTCAAGCTCGGCACCAGCGCCGCGCCAGCGGAACTGGCCGCGCTGGCCGATGCCGGCCTGACCGTGTACCACGCGGCCGCCAAGGCGGTCCCGGTACTGGGGCCAGGTTCATCGGCGGTCGCCGTGGGCGCCGGCGGGCTGGGTCACATCGGCATCCAGTGCCTCAAAGCGATGACCCCGGCGCAGGTCATCGCGGTCGACACCAGTGAGGATGCCCGCAAACTGGCTCTGGACTGTGGCGCCGACCATGTGATCGCCGCTGACGGCCAGCAGGCGCAGCAGGTCCGTGACCTCACCGGCCTGGGCGCCGACGCGGTGTTCGACTTCGTCGGGGAAGACAGCACGATCGGTGACTCGGTGGGGATGCTGCGCCCGGGCGGCACCTACTACCTCGTCGGTTACGGCGGCACGGTGACGTTCCCCAGCATGAATCTCGTGCTGGGCGAGATCAGCATCGTGGCCAACCTCATCGGCACCTACCAGGACCTGGCCGGCCTGGTCGAGCTGGCGAACCAGGGGAAGGTGGTGCTGCACTCCACCCGCTATCCGCTGGACGCTGCCAGCGACGCGATCGATGACCTGCGGCACGGCCGGATCCGCGGCCGGGCGATCCTCACCCCCGCCTGAGGCCGCCGCTACTCCCGCAGTGGCTGGCGGGCCGTCCAGCAAGGATTCACCATCACGGGCGCCCTGACAGGATGAGGGACGCCGGAGCCAATCTGCTGTGACCGGACAGACCGGCCGCTGGCCGGTACCCCGCGCTGCCGGCGGCCCCTGGGGTCAGCACGGATCCAGCACGCCCTGTCCAAGATGAATGACGGTCCTTGTGACCGGACACCACAGGCCCGCGAGGGCGACGTGCCGATGCCGGCACGGCCGGGCGGGTGCTGGCCCCCGGCATCACTGTCGCTCTGTTTGCCTGTTGGCACCGGCTGGCGGGTGAACCGGGAGGGGCGGGCCAGCCGGGCCGGGCTGGCTGGCGCCGGCTGGCCTGGCAGCTGGCGCGCCGCGGGCCGCGGCCTTGAGCTGTCCGAGCTCGGCCTGCAGCCGCCGTGTCTGTTCTTGCAGCTGCAGGATCCGGCGCACACCGGCCAGGTTCACCCCGTCGGAGGTCAGGGCCGTGATCTGCTGCAGGCGGTCGATGTCATCGGGGCTGTAGCGGCGGGCCCCGCCCGGGCTGCGCGCCGGGGCCAGCAGGCCTTCGTGCTCATACAGGCGCAGCGTGTGCGGGTGCAGGCCGGTCAGCTCGGCGGCGACCGAGATGCTGAACAGCCCGCGGCCCGGATCGGCCCACGGTGGCCTCACCATGGCCAGCCCCGGCGGCGGCCGGGCCACGCCCCGAGGATGACGGGCGGATCTTCCACGTCTGCCGCCGGCGGCCGGGCCGGGTCGTGCTCGCTGGCCGGGGCGGCGGGTGGCTCGATGTGCACCGGGCCGGCCCAGATCGGCTGGCCGGGCGCCGGCGCGAGCGGGCGGCGCGGGCCCGGCCATCGCGCCATCGCGGGCCGGGGCGGAGACGGCTGGCCGCCGGCCGGGTGGTGCGCGCGGTCGTAGGCGGCCCGCCGGGCGGGATCGGTGAGCAGATCGTAGGCGTCGGTCAGTTCCCGGAACCGGGCCGCTGCCCGCGGGTCGGCCGGCTGGGCGTCGGGATGCGCGCCCTGCACGGCCCGCCGGTAGGCGCGGGCTATGTCTTGCCGGGACGCGCCGGCGCCCACGCCGAGCACCCGGTAAGGGTCGGGGTGATCTCGCCTAGGTGTGGGGTGCTCCATGCTGTGCCTCCTCCCGCCTGCGCTTGCCTGCTAGCCAGGATGGATCTTCTCACCCCTCATGAGAGTAGAAAACTTGATCCGACCCTTGTCAATAGATCGCCGCAGGTGTTATATACATAGCCGGGACGCCCACCAGGCGACCAGGGCAACCGTCACCCAGGAAAGGGGGCAACTCGCCATGTTGATGCGCACCGACCCGTTCCGCGACCTCGACCGGCTCACCCAGCAGGTGTTCGGCACCATGGCCAGGCCAGCGGCCATGCCGATGGACGCCTTCCGCAAGGGCGACACCTTCTACATCCAGCT
>DATIXO010000235.1:0-5864 GCA_035518495.1 Streptosporangiaceae bacterium | reverse complement strand
GTAAAGGAGTCAGCTGGTGGCACGTATCGGGGATGGTGGTGACCTCCTGAAGTGCTCGTTCTGCGGAAAGAGCCAGAAGCAGGTCAAGAAGCTCATCGCTGGCCCCGGCGTGTACATCTGTGACGAATGCATCGATCTCTGTAACGAGATCATCGAAGAGGAACTGGCCGAGCCCACCGAGCTGAAGTGGGACAGCCTGCCCAAGCCGCGCGAGATCTACGAGTTTCTCGACGCCTATGTGATCGGCCAGGAAAAGGCCAAAAAGGCCCTGTCGGTCGCGGTCTACAACCACTACAAGCGGGTCCAGTCGGGCGGCGACATCCGGCCCGGTGAGGACGGCGTCGAGCTCGCCAAATCCAACATCTTGCTGCTCGGCCCCACCGGGTCCGGTAAGACGCTGCTCGCCCAGACGCTGGCCCGCCTGCTCAACGTGCCGTTCGCCATCGCCGACGCCACCGCGCTCACCGAGGCCGGGTATGTCGGCGAGGACGTCGAGAACATCCTGCTCAAGCTCATCCAGGCCGCCGAGTACGACGTCAAGAAGGCCGAGACCGGCATCATCTACATCGACGAGATCGACAAGATCGCCCGCAAGAGCGAGAACCCGTCGATCACCCGGGACGTGTCCGGTGAGGGTGTGCAGCAGGCGCTGCTGAAGATCCTGGAGGGGACGACCGCGTCGGTGCCCCCGCAGGGCGGGCGCAAGCACCCGCATCAGGAGTTCATCCAGATCGACACCACGAATGTGCTGTTCATCTGCGGCGGGTCGTTCTCCGGTCTGGAGAAGATCATCGAGCAGCGGGTCGGCAAGAGCGGAATGGGCTTCGGGGCGAAGCTGCGGGTCCGCAGCGACCTGCCCGCGGCCGACGCGTTCGCCGAGGTCATGCCCGAGGACCTGCTCAAGTTCGGCATGATCCCCGAGTTCGTCGGCCGCCTGCCCGTCATCACCAGCGTGCACAACCTCGACCGCGAGGCGCTGATCCTCATCCTCACCGAGCCGAGGAACGCGCTGGTCAAGCAGTACCGGCGGCTGTTCGAGCTGGACGGCGTGGACCTGGAGTTCACCCCCGACGCGCTCGAGGCCGTCGCCGACCAGGCCATCCTGCGCGGCACCGGCGCCCGCGGCCTGCGGGCCATCCTGGAGGAAGTGCTGCTGTCGGTGATGTACGAGGTGCCCAGCCGCAAGGACGTGGAGCGGGTCGTCATCACCGGCCCGGTCGTGCTCGAGCACGTCAACCCCACCATCGTCCCGCGCAGCACCCGCTCCCGCACCCCCCGCGAGAAGTCCGCCTGAGCCGGGCGCACGCCCCGTGCCCCGGGGCGGGCGCACACCCGGTGCCCGCGGGCTGGCGTTCCTTTGACGACAGTTCGCTGGAGTAGTGCCCGAGGCGCGGGGGATTGCTGGTTTCCCGCCGCAGCGCTACGCCCGCGGCTCACCGGGCGGACGCCCGCTCGCACACGGGGCAGTGGCCGATGTTCGCGCAAATAGCTCGCCGTGGAGACCACTAGACTCACCTGACGTGACCGGAGATCAGCGCATCCAGCTTCCGCCCCAGTACTCGCCCGGCGACGTGGAGGGACGCCGCTACCAGGGCTGGGTGGACCGGGGGCTGTTCCACGCCGACGCCAGCGCGCCGGGGCCGGCGTACTGCATCGTGATCCCGCCGCCGAACGTGACCGGCTCGCTGCACATGGGCCACGCGCTCGACCACACGCTGATGGACGCGCTGGTCCGGCGGCGCCGGATGCAGGGCTATGTCGCGCTGTGGCTGCCCGGCATGGACCACGCGGGCATCGCCACCCAGAACGTGGTCGAGCGCGAGCTCGCCAGGCAGGGCGCGAGCCGGCACGACCTGGGCCGGGAGGCGTTCGTCGAGCGGGTGTGGCAGTGGAAGGCCACCTCCGGCGGCATGATCCTCGGCCAGATGCGCCGGCTCGGCGACAGCGTGGACTGGTCCCGCGAGCGCTTCACCATGGACGAGGGCCTGTCCCGGGCGGTGCTGACCATCTTCAAGCGGCTGTACGACGACGGCCTCATCTACCGCGCGGAACGGATCATCAACTGGTGCCCGCGCTGCCTCACCGCGCTGTCCGACATCGAGGTGGACCACGCCGACGAGGACGGCGAGCTGATCTCCATCCGGTACGGCGACGGCCCGGACTCGGTGGTGGTCGCCACCACCCGGGCGGAGACCATGCTGGGCGACACCGCGGTCGCCGTCCACCCCGACGACCCCCGCTACGCCCACCTGATCGGCCGCGAGGTCGAGCTGCCGCTGTCCGGCCGCCGCGTCCCGGTGGTGGCCGACCCGCACGTCGATCCCGAGTTCGGCACCGGCGCGGTCAAGGTGACCCCGGCGCACGACCCCGACGACTTCGAGATCGGCCGCCGCCACAACCTGCCGAGCCGGACCATCATGGACGAGCGCGGGGTGATCACCGTGCCCGGGCCGTTCGAGGGCCTGGACCGGTTCGAGGCCAGGCCGGCCGTGGTCGCCGCGCTGCGCGAGCAGGGCCGGATCATCGCCGAGACCCGCCCGTACCTGCACGCGGTCGGGCACTGCAGCCGGTGCGGCACGATCGTCGAGCCGAGGCTGTCGCTGCAGTGGTTCGTCAAGGTCGAGCCGCTGGCCAAGGCGGCCGGCGACGCGGTCAGGGACGGCCGGGTGCGGATCCACCCGGCCGAGATGGCGGTCCGCTACTTCGACTGGGTCGACAACATGCATGACTGGTGCATCAGCCGCCAGCTGTGGTGGGGGCACCGGATCCCGGTCTGGTACGGCCCCGGCGGCGAGGTCCGGGTCGTCGGCCCCGGCGAGGAGTCCCCGGCCGGCCAGGACTGGCGGCAGGACCCCGACGTCCTCGACACCTGGTTCTCCTCCGCGCTGTGGCCGTTCTCCACCCTGGGCTGGCCTGACGACACCGAGGACCTGCGCCGCTTCTACCCGACGTCGGTCCTGGTCACCGGCTACGACATCCTGTTCTTCTGGGTCGCGCGGATGATGATGTTCGGCCTGTACGCGATGGGCGACCGCGACCCGGCCGAGGCGGTGCCGTTCCGCCACGTCGCCCTGCACGGGCTGATCCGCGACGCCCACGGCCGCAAGATGTCCAAGTCGCGCGGCAACACGGTGGACCCGCTGGACTGGATCGACCGGTTCGGCGCCGACGCCACCCGCTTCACCCTGGCCCGCGGCGCCAGTCCCGGCGGCGACATCGCGGTCAGCGAGGAATGGGTCACCGGCGCCCGTAACTTCTGCAACAAGCTCTGGAACGCCACCCGGTTCGCGCTGCTGAACGGGGCCAGCGTGCCGGATGAGCTGCCAGCGGCCGCGAACCTGTCCACCGCCGACCGCTGGATCCTGTCCCGGCTGGCGGCGGTCACCGCCGAGGTGGACGCGCTGTACGAGCAGTTCGAGTTCGGCAAGATCTGCGAGGCGCTCTACCACTTCGCCTGGGACGAGTTCTGCGACTGGTACCTCGAACTGGCCAAGGCCGCACTCACCCCCCAGTCAGCACAGGCCGGGCAGGACGGGCAGGCCGCGCCGGTCACCCGCCAGGTGCTCGGCTACCTGCTCGACCGGCTGCTGCGGCTGCTCCACCCGGTGATCCCGTTCGTCACCGACGAGCTGTGGACGGCTCTCACCGGCGGCGACTCGGTCATGACCGCCCCCTGGCCGGGTGAACGGGCCGGGGACACGGCCGCGCAGCCCGGCCGCGACCCGGCGGCCGAGGCCGAGATCGGCTCGCTCATGGCCCTGGTGACCGAGGTGCGCAGGTTCCGTTCCGACCAGGGCCTGCGGCCGGGCCAGCCGGTCCCCGCCGTGCTGGCCGGGATCGCCGGCACGCCGCTGGCCGCCCACGAGGGTGCGATCCGGTCGCTGCTGCGGCTGACCCCGCCCGGCGACGGCTTCGCCCCCACCGCGTCCCTGCAGGCCGAGGGGGTCACGGTGGAGCTTGACACCGCGGCCACCATCGACGTCGCCGCCGAGCGCCGCAGGATGGAGAAGGACCTCGCCGCGGCCCGCAAAGAGGCCGATCAGGCGCAGCGCAAGCTCGCCAACGACTCCTTCCTCGCCAAGGCGCCCGGCGACGTGGTGGAGGCGACCCGGCGCCGCCTCGACGCCGCGCAGGCCGACGTGACCCGGATCTCCGGCCGTCTGGCCGCGCTGGATCAGGGGCGGGCTTGACCGGCGAGGACGCCCAGTTCCGGCCGCCGCAGGCCCCCGCCTGGCCCCGGCCGCCGCAGGACCCCGCGCTGACGCGGCGCCTGCGCGAGGTGGAGGCGGAGATCTTCGCCCGCCGGCCCGAGCACGCGGTCGAGCCCACCCTGGACCGGATCAGCGCCCTCGCCGCGCTGCTCGGTGATCCACAACGCGCCTATCCGGTCATCCACGTCACCGGCACCAACGGCAAGACCTCCACCGCCCGCATGATCGAGACGCTGCTGCGGGTCCGCGGGCTGCGCACCGGCCTGTTCACCAGCCCGCACCTGAGCAACGTCCGGGAGCGGATCATCGTCGACGGCGAGCCCCTGCCGGTAGAGGCGTTCCTGGCCAGCTACGACGACGTCGCGCCGTATGTGGCGCTGGTGGATGAGCGTGAGCCGCTGCGGCTGTCGTTCTTCGAGGTGCTCACCGCGATGGCCTACGCCGCCTTCGCCGACGCGCCGGTGGACGTGGCGGTGATCGAGGTCGGCCTGGGTGGGACCTGGGACGCGACCAACATCGCCGACGGCGCGGTCGCGGTGGTGACGCCGGTCTCCATCGACCACACCCGCTACCTCGGCTCCACCATCGAGGAGATCGCCGGCGAAAAGGCGGGCATCATCAAGCCCGGCGCGCTGGCCGTCCTCGGCCAGCAGCCGCTCACGGCGGCCGAGGTGCTGCTGCGCCGCGTGGCCGAGGTGGAAGCGACCGTCGCCAGGGAAGGGCTGGAGTTCGGCGTCCTGGCGCGCGAGCTTGCCGTGGGCGGGCAGGTCCTCACCGTGCGCGGGCTGGCAGGGGAGTACCACGACCTGCTGCTGCCGCTGTTCGGTGAGTACCAGGCGTCCAACGCCGCGTGCGCGCTGGCGGCAGTGGAGGCGTTCGCCAGCGGCGGGCCTGGCGGCGAGCCACTCGGCGAGGACCTGGTCCGGGACGCGTTCGCGGCGATGACCTCGCCGGGGCGGCTGGAGGTGGTGCGGCGAAGTCCGGTGGTGATCGCCGACTCGGCGCACAACCCGGCGGGGATGGCGGCCAGCGTGGCGGCGGTGACCGAGGCGTTCTCGTTCCGGACCCTGATCGCGGTGCTGGCGATCAGCGAGGACAAGGACGTATCGGCCGTCCTTGATCAGATGGAGCCTGCGGTGGACCGGCTGGTGGTCACGCGCAACTCGTCCGACCGGTCGATGGATCCTGGCAAGCTGGCCGACATCGCCGGCGGGGTGTTCGGGCCGGACCGGGTGCGGGTGGCGGACCGGCTCGACGACGCGATCGACATCGCGGTGGGCCTGGCCGACGAGGCGGCCGCCGATGGTCTGGGCGGTTCCGGCGTGCTGGTGACCGGGTCGGTGGTGACCGCGGGAGACGCCCGGTCGCTGCTCGTCCCGGGGGGGAGCTGAGCCCGGGTGAGGCCGCGGCATGAGGCGGCCCAGCTGAGACGGTCCAGATGAGAAGGCCCAGATGAGAAGACTCTGTGCCACCGTGCTGATCTTTGAGGCCATCGTGATCGGGCTGGCCATACCGGTGGCCATCACCATCGACCATGAGCCGCACATGTCGGCCGGCGTGGCCGGCGGCGTGCTGGCCGGCCTGGCGGTGCTGCTGGCGGCGGTGGTGGGCCGGCCCGGGCAGGGCTGGGCGCTGGCCGCCGGCAGCCTGCTG
>DATIXO010000234.1:0-2653 GCA_035518495.1 Streptosporangiaceae bacterium | reverse complement strand
TCTTCCCGCATCTGGATGAGCGGCAGCGGCGGCTGCTGCTCGGGGCCGAGGCCCGGGCGCTGGGGCATGGCGGGATCCGGCTGGTGGCCCGCGCGGCCGGGGTCCGCGAGGCCACGGTGTCCCTGGGCGCCGGTGAGCTGGAGGCCGGCGCGGAGCCGCTGGGCCGGGCGCGGCGGCCCGGCGGGGGCCGCAAGCGGGCGGCTGACCTGGACCCCGGGCTGGTCCCGGCGCTGCGGGCGCTGGTGGAGCCGGATGAGCGGGGTGATCCGATGTCGCCGCTGCGGTGGACGACCAAGTCGACCCGCGCGCTGGCGGATGAGCTGACCCGCCGGGGTCATAAGGTCGGCGCCGATACCGTGGGCGACCTGCTGCGGGAAGCGGGGTTCAGCCTGCAGGGTAACGCCAAGACCCTCGAGGGGACGCGGCACCCGGACCGGGACGCCCAGTTCCGTTACATCAACGAGCAGGCGCGGGCCCACCAGGACGCCGGTGACCCGGTGATCAGCGTGGACACCAAGAAAAAGGAGCTCATCGGCGAGTTCAAGAACGCGGGCCGGGACTGGCGGCCGAAGGGCCAGCCGGCGGCTGTCCGGACCCATGACTTCCCTGAAGACAGTGAGGGTAAGGCCATTCCCTACGGGGTCTATGACGTGACCGCCAATGCCGGGTGGGTCAACGTCGGCACCGATCATGACACCGCGGCGTTCGCGGTGGAGTCGATCCGCCGCTGGTGGGACGCCGCTGGCAGCAGCGACTACCCGGCCGCCCGGCGGCTGCTGATCACCGCGGACGCCGGCGGGTCCAACGGCTACCGGACCCGCGCGTGGAAGGCCGGGCTGGCCGCGCTGGCGGAGCAGACCGGGCTGGAGATCACCTGCTGCCACTTCCCGCCCGGGACGTCGAAGTGGAACAAGATCGAGCACCGGTTGTTCTCCCACATCACGATGAACTGGCGCGGCCGCCCGCTGACCAGCCACGACGTCATCATCAACAGCATCGCCGCGACCACCACCCGCACCGGCCTGACCGTCCAGGCCCGCCTGGACGACGGCACCTACCCCACCGGAGTCAAGGTCAGCAACGCGCAGATGGCCGCCCTGCCAATCAGCCGCCACCCCTTCCACGGCGACTGGAACTACACCCTCGATCCCGCCGGGCACACCGCAGGGACACCAGCCAGCCACGACCAAGAGCGCCCCGCGGCGCTCCCCGAGCTGACCGGACTGGCTCCCGGCAACCTGGACGGGCTGATCGCCCAGCTGGCCGCCCTGCGGCAGGCCCGCCGCGAGCAGCGGGCGCGCAGCCATCCGGCCAGCGACGCCCGGCACAAGCCGCGCTCCGGCCGGCCACCTGTCTTCCCCTTCCCTGACCGTGTCGTGGCCACCGTGCTCCACCTGCGCCTGGCCCTGCCCGACGACACCCTCGCCCACCTCTTCGGGACCAGCCGCAGCACCATCAGGCGAGCCCTCGCCGAAATCCAGGACCTGCTGGACCAGCACGAATACCGCATTGAGCCAGTCACCGCCCCGCCCGGCCTGCCCGCACGCATCCCCCCGTACATCCCCCAGGCGACCGGCAACACCGAGAACGAGATCAAGAAAGCGTGTTAATAATCTGCAAGCGCTAAGCGGCATTCCAGAAGTTCTGCGCGTAACCCGGCGGCAGCCAGGGGCTGGTCCAGGGCGCGGCGGTATCGAGCATCTGATCGGGTGAGCGGGCGCGGAAGAAGGAATGGATCTGGCGGAGCCGGCCGGGCCAGGTCACCGCGGTGTTGGCCACGTAGTTCTTCAGCGCGCCCCAGATCCGCTCCACCGGATTGTCATGCGGGCTGTACCGGGCGCCGTACAGCAGCTCCAGACGAGGGTGCTTCTCCAGGTAGGCGCTGACCGTGCGGGCGTGATGGATGCTGTCGTTGTCGCAGATCACCACGATCACCGGGGCGGCGGGGAACGCGCGGAGCAGCTGGTCCAGCAGCGCGATGAAATCCGCCGCGCAGCGCTTCCCCAGCCGGTACACCCACGCCCCGGTGGTCACCTCGAGCGCGCCGAACACGGTGACCTGCCGGTTGCTGCCCGGGGTGGGGACCCGCGGGCGGGCGGTGCGCAGCGTCCAGCTGGCCCGCACATGCGGCAGCAGGTTCAGGTGCGTCTCGTCCTCCGCCAGCACCACCGCCCGGCGCGGCAGCTCCAGCAGCCGGGCCACGATCTGGGCGACCACATGGTCATGGTCCGGGTCGCCGCGGGCGGTCAGCTTCGGCCGCCGCCAGATCGCGACCAGCCGCACCCGCCGGTACAGCGTCCGCGGGCTGACCTGCGGCCAGCCCAGGTACCGCCGGATCCGCGGCAGCGTCCACGGCCCGGGCCGGTCCAGCAGGGCGGCGATCCGCCTGGTCAGCCGCCGCCCGCCGAGGCGGGGCCGCCCGCACCGGGGCCGGTCCGCCAGCCCGGCCAGCCCCTCCTGGCTGAACCGGGCGATCCAGCGGCGCGCCGTGCCGGGATGGCACTCCAGCAGGGCGGCGATCTGCGCCGGCGGCAGCTCGTGCAGCGACAGCAGCACCATCACCGCCCGGGCGGCCTGGCGCCACGGGCCCCGCAGCTGCGCACGCAGCCGCTCGATCTCGCTGTCCGGGCCGTTGGCGAACACGCTGACCGGG
>DATIXO010000233.1:0-16059 GCA_035518495.1 Streptosporangiaceae bacterium | reverse complement strand
GCGTCCGGCTCGGTCAGCACCATGGTCGGGGTCCACCCGCGCTCGATCGCCTGCTCGGCGAACCGCTTCTGCTCCGGGGTGCCCAGCCGCCACAGCAGCTGTGCGAACACCGGGCCGCTGGAGTACATCCACACCGCCGGGTTGGCGCCCAGGACCAGCTCCGCCACCGCCCAGCCGAGCGAGCGGGGGGCGCGGGTGCCGCCGAGCTCGGGCGGGAGCTCGAGCCGGAACCACTCGGCGTCCGCGAACGCATGGAAGGACTTCTTGAAGCCCTCCGGCATGCGCACCGAGCCCGTGTCCGGGTCGAACACCGGCGGGTTCCGGTCCGCCTCGGCGAACGAGGCGGCCAGCGGGCCGGTCGCGAGCCGGTTCACCTCGCCGAGTATCCCCCGCGCCGTCTCCTCATCCAGATCGGGATAGGGCTCCCCGCCGAGCACGTCCTGGCGGTGCAGCACCTCGAAGAGGTTGAACTCGATGTCACGGAGGTTGCTCTTGTAGTGACCCATGGCCATCCCAGAGTGCGGATCAGGCGGTTGCTACTGAACAGTAACAACTGTACTTTACCCGCGAGTAACCGCAACTGGCCGCTACCTCAGGATGTTGACGGCCCTGGCGATCACGAGCACGCCCAGGGCGAGCGACACCGCCGACTGCACCAGCATGGTGAGCTTGGCCCAGCGGGCCAGCGGCATCACGTCGGTCGGGCTGAACGCGGTCGCGTTGGTGAAGGACAGGTAGAGGTAGTCCACGAACTGTGGCTCCCATTCGGGCGCGGCCACTTCCGGCGAAACCATCTGCGGGAACAGCAGGTCAGTGAACTGGAAGGTGCCGTGCGAGCGATGCACAGGGCCACCCCGGTCGAACTCCCAGTACCAGAGCGCGAATGCGATCACGTTGATCGCCCAGATGGCCGCCCCGGACGGCGGCATGCTCGGCCTTGTTCAGCAGGGCATACCACACCAGCCACCGGGCCCGGACCCGGGCCATGTCGCCGGGCTCCCGCGGTAGTCCCGGTTCGGTCATTCCGCCATTCAACCCCCGCGCGCACGGCAGCGACCAGGGTATTCCCGTGACTCATGCCGCGGCCTAATGTGTTCGCCAGAGCCCCGATCCCGCGAGGTGCGCTATGGCCCTGGCAGTCACCGACGAGCACCGCCAGCTTGCGGAGGCGGTCACCGGCTGGGCCGAGCGCCACAGCGCGCCCGGAACCGCCCGGGACGCTATCGACGGCGCCGGCCTGGTGTACCGGGAGAAGCTGGCTCCCGGCCTGGCCAGCCAGGGGCTGCTCGGGCTGCACCTGCCGGAGACCGCCGGCGGCCAGGGGTACGGCCTGCCCGAGCTCGCGGTGGCCGTGGCGGAACTGGGCCGCGCACTGGTGCCGGGGGCCTTTCTGCCCACCGTGCTGGCCAGCGCGGTCCTGGCCGCGAGCCGGACAGCGGACGCGGCGGATGACGGCCTGGGCGCGCGGCTCACCGGCCTGGCGGACGGCACGCTGACCGGGGCGGTCGGGCTGGGAGCGGGAATGCGCGCCTCCGCGGACGGCACCGGCGAAGCCACGGCGGTGACGATCGACGGAACGTGCGGCCCGGTGCTCGGCGCCCCTCTGGCCGACCTGGTGATTCTGCCCGCGGCGCGGGGCGATGACGAGATATGGGTCGTGGCCGACGCCACCGACCTGACGATCACGCCGGTGGACAGCCTCGATCTCACCCGGCCGGCCGGCCGGGTCAGGGCCGGCCAGCTGGTCCTGCCGGCCGGCCAGATGCTGACCGGGCTGCGCCCGGGCCAGGTCACGTCGCTGGTGGCCGCCCTGCTGGCGGCCGAAGCGTGCGGGATCGCCGACTGGGCGGTCGCCACCGCGGCCGGGTACGCGAAGATCCGCCACCAGTTCGGCCGGCCCATCGGCCAGTTCCAGGGAGTCAAGCACCGCTGCGCCTGGATGCTCACGGCGTCCGAGCAGGCGGCGGCCGCGGCCTGGGACGCCGCCCGGGCGCTGCAGGACGCCGGTCCCGGCGACGCGGGGGCCGCGTTCGCCACCGCGGTAGCTGCGCTGGTCGCGCTGGACGCGGCCGTCAGCTGCGCGCACGAGTGCATCCAGGTGCTGGGGGGGATCGGCTACACCTGGGAGCACGACGCGCACCTGTACTACCGTCGCGCGCTGTCGCTGCGCGCGCTGATCGGCGGCTCCGGCGAGTGGGCCCGGCGGGTGGCCGCCCTCGTCCTCGACGGCGCGCAGCGCCCGCTGGCCATCGACCTGCCGCCGGAGGCGCCGCCCGTGCGCGCGCAGGTGCGGGCGGAACTGGCGGAGATCGCCGCCGCGGATCCCGCCGGCCGCGCCGGGCGGCTGGCCGGGGGCGGCTGGGTCACCCCGCATCTGCCGCGCCCCTGGGGGCGGGAAGCCGGGCCGCTGGAGCAGCTGGTCATCGCCGAGGAGATGCGGGCGGCCGGGCTGCGCGCGCCCGGGCTCGCGATCGGCGCCTGGGTGGTCCCCGCCCTCGTCCAGTACGGCACGCGCGAGCAGCAGGAGCGTTTCCTGCCCCCCACCCTGCGCGGCGAGCTGGTCTGGTGCCAGCTGTTCAGCGAGCCGGGCGCCGGCTCGGACCTGGCCGGGCTGTCCACCCGGGCCGAGCGGGCCGAGGGAGGCTGGCGGCTGACCGGGCAGAAGATCTGGACCTCGCTGGCCAAGGAGGCGGCCTGGGCGATCTGCGTCGCCCGGACCGACCCGGACGCGCCCCGCCACGACGGGATCAGCTACTTCCTGGTCGACATGGCCTCACCCGGCGTGCAGGTGCGCCCGCTGCGGGAGATGACCGGCGACTCGCTGTTCAACGAGGTGTTCCTCGACGAGGTGTTCGTGCCGGACGACCTGGTGGTCGGCGGGGTCAACCGGGGCTGGCGGGTGGCCCGCACCACCCTGGCCAACGAGCGGGTGTCGCTGTCGCAGTCGTGGACGTTCGGCTGCGGCAACCCCGAGCTGGCCGGGGCCGTCCAGGCGCTGGGCGCCGCCGCCGGGCCGGCGGTGCTGGAGCGGGCCGGGCGGCTGCTGGCCGAGGGCCACGCCATCGACCTGCTGGGGATGCGGGTCACCCTCAAGCAGCTGTCCGGCACCGAGCCGGGCGCCACCGGCAGCGTCCGCAAGCTGCTCGGCATGCGCCACGCGCAGCGGGTCGCCGAGGAATGCTGGAGCCTGACCGGCCCGGACGGCGCGCTCGGCGGCACCCGGTGGTCGCGGGCGGTGCTGTTCACCCGGGCGCTCACGATCGGCGGCGGCACCACCGACATCCAGCTGAACATCATCGGTGAGCGCATCCTCGGCCTGCCGCGCGACCCGGAGCCGCCCGCGTAGGTGTGTCGGGCGGCCTGTCCATTCCCCCGCCGTGCCATCATTCCGGCAGGGAGGCGACACGCAGGTGGGCCAGGACATGGGGCAGATGTCGGCGGCCAGGCGGGCCAGGCTGCGCCGCACCCTGCTCGCCGCCTGCGGCCTGCTGTCCTCGCTGGTGCTGCTGTCCGCCGGGGCCGCCTGGGGCCTGGCCAGCTACGCCAACGGCGCGGTGGGGCGCATCTTCGCGGGCACGGCGGGCGGCCTCGACGGCCCGCTCAACGTGCTGCTGGCCGGTGTCGACGTGCGCTCCGGCCTGACCCGGGCCCAGCAGCTGGAGCTGCACGTGGGGAGCGACGTCAGCGACAACTCCGACACGCTGATGCTGATCCATATCTCCGCCGACCGGTCCCGCGTGACCGTGGTCAGCCTGCCGCGCGACTCGTGGGTCAGCATCCCCGGGCACGGCATGAACAAGATCAACGCGGCGTTCGGGCTCGGCGGCCCGCAGCTGACGGTGGCGACCGTGGAGCAGGCCACCGGGCTGACCATCAACGACTTCATCGAGGTCAACTTCCTCGGCTTCGTCAAGGTCATCGACGCGCTGGGCGGGGTGAACATCTGCCTGCCGCAGGCCGTGGACGACCCCTACAGCGGGCTGCGCCTGAGCGCCGGGATCCATCACGTGAGCGGCGTCACCGCGCTGAAGTACGCCCGGGACCGGCATTCCTTCGCCACGTCCGACCTGGCCAGGATCACCAACCAGCAGCGGCTGCTGTCCTCGCTGCTGCAGGAGGTGGTCAGCTCCGGCACCCTGGCCAACCCGCTGCGGCTGAGCCGGTTCGTGGCCGCCGCGCTCGGCGCGGTCAAGGTGGACCAGAACCTGAACCTGACCGCCCTGGCCGGCCAGCTGCGCGGCATCACGCCCGCCGGCGTCCACTTCCTGACCGTGCCGCTGGGCAACACGAGCTACCAGGCCCCGGACGGCGAGCTGGCCGTGCTGTGGGACTCCGCCAAGGCGGGCCGGCTGTTCGCCGCGCTCCAGGCCGACCAGCCGGTCAGCGGCCAGCCGATCAGCGGACCCGGCCCGGGCACCGTCGCCCGCGGCCGGCCGGGCCGGCTGCGCCCCAGCCAGGTCACGGTGGACATTTACAACGGGACCCTCATCAGCGGGCTGTCCGCCAGCACGGGCACGGCGCTGGCCAGGCTCGGCTTCCGGGTCCATTCCGGCCTCAACTGGCCCGCGCATGACATCACGCACAGCCTCATCGAGTTCCCGCCGGGCCAGCGGGCCGCCGCCCGCCTGCTGCGGACGGCCCTGCCCGGCGCGCGCCTGAGCCAGGCGCGCGGGCTGCCCAGGATCGCGCTCGTGCTCGGCACGGCCAGCCACACGGTCACCGGCGGTCCCGCGGCGGCCCCGCCCCCGGCCGGGCCGCGGCCCGGCGCCCAGGGCTCCTGCCGGTAACCGGCCTCCCGGAGCCGCTCAGGTGCCGCCGGCTGGCGGCGGCTTGCTGCTGGCGTCACCGGCCGTGGGCGGCTGGCCGCTGGGATCGCCGGCCGTGGGCGGCTGGCCGCCGGCGTCACCCGCGGCAGGGGGCTGGCCGCTGGGGTCGCCGAGCCCCTGCTCGGCTTCCTGCCGGGAAAGCGCCTTGACCAGGCGCTCGATCTTCTTGGCGCCGTCCGGGCCGCCGCGGCCGGTCCGTTCGGCGTAGACGGCGGCACCGAGGTCGCGGAACATGGCGTCCGCCCGCCGCCGGGCCTGCGCCTGGTCCAGCATGGCCCTGCCCTCCTGGGCGGCCTCCTGGGTCTTCTGCGCGAGCTGGGCCGCCTGTTCCCGCAACCGGTCGATCAGTGGCATGGCGTCCTCCGTGAGCGCGTCCGTCACACCCTCAGCGTAGGACCGGATCGGGCTTGGCCTGGCCGGGGCTGCCCGCCGCGGCGTAGTGCTCGAACGCGTTCAGCATCCGCAGGTGCTGCGGGTTCAGCCTGCTCCGGTGGGGGGCGGTCAGCGCGGCGGCACGCGCCAGCACGTGGGGCGGCGCGGCCCGCAGCGCCGCGTCGAACATCGCCCAGGACAGCGCGTCCAGCGCCGCCCGCACCGCCGCTGGCTGCTGGGTCTGGTCGCTGGCCTCTTCCAGCGCGAGCAGCAGGCTGTCCAGTTCCGGCTCGGGCGCCAGGACCAGCGGGAAGGCATCGGCGGCACGGCACCGGCCCTTCTCCGCCCGGTCGGCCTCCAGCGCGCTCATCAGCGGGCTGACGCCGCCGGCGGTGTCCGGGTCGTACAGGCCAGGGAACGGCACGTCCTCGTAGCCGGAGTCATAGCCGCTGAAGTAGATCGGCGTGGCGGAACCGGTCTGCCGCAGCACACCCAGCGCCATGTCGAGCAGGTTGATCGGCCAGCCGAGGTCGTTCAGCGCGTGCACCCGCAGGCTGCCCGCCTGGGCGCCGAGGCCCGCGCACAGCAGCAGCTGCGCGCATTCCAGCGCGGACTGGGCGTAGAACAGGATGTGGGCGCTGTGCAGCCGGATCGCGCCGCCGCCCGCGGCCCAGCCCTGCAGCCGCTGATGGATGATCGAGTTGTCCACCACGTGGGTGAACCTGGCGGAGGCGAAGCTGGTGCCGGACCCCCCGCGGGCCGCGGCCGCTGACGCGACCCATTCCCCGATCCGCTTGGACGCGGTGTACACATCGGGCGAGTACGGGCGCAGCGCCTTGCCGGTGGACGCGGTCACCACCAGCGGCACCCCGGCCGCCTCGGCCGCCGCGATCACGTTCCGGACCCCCAGCACGTTGGTGGTCACGGTGCGGTGGACCTCGTGCTCGGCGAGGCCGGGGTCACGCTGGGCCGCCACGTGGAACAGCACGTCCGGCCTGATCTCGCCGATCACCGACGCGACCGCGGCCGCGTCCCTGACGTCCGCCTGGGCGAACTCGGCCCCGTCCGGGCGGGGCCAGCCGCCGGTGAGCCCGCGGGACAGACATATCAGCCGCCGGGGCCGGTAGCACTCGAGCTGGCGCATGAGCATCGAGCCCACGCACCCGGTCCCGCCGGTGACCAGGACGGTCTTGCCGCCGAGCCAGTCACGGGTGTCCTCGCCCGGCAGCCCGAGGCCCCGGTCCTGGATCTCCAGGAACCGCCGGTACTCACTGTCCGCATCGGCGCTGGCCGCCAGGAGCGATTGCGTGAGCGCCCGCAGCCGGTCAAGCGTGGCCTCGTCCAGGTGCTCGCGCCCTTCCGGGGCGGCCTCCTGCATGGCCAGGATGATCTCGCGGACGGTCTGCAACGATGGCCTCCATGAGTGCCGCTCCCCGGCGTGCGCCGAGGCAGCGCACACGCACGTGCCGCCGGGCACCCCACGGTGGCGGGAAGGCTGGAGCCGACCCGGCCGCCATAGTCTGCCAGACGTGTTACCAGGCGCACGGCGGTTACCGCACATGAGGGACCGGATCGATGTGCCGGCCGCTCCCTTTACAGCATCTTTGCCGCATTGCGCGCCGGGCGCTAGAGCAACGTCCCGTCACCGTATGGTCACTACCTGGTCACCGCCGATCAGCCGACTGCGCTACCCCCGGCGGGCTGGTACTGTCTGGCTCAGGCTCACATGCCGTGTACGCCAGCGGCTGGCCGCTCCCCGCTGGCCCGACGAGGAGGCATCACCGTGACACGCACCGTTGGTGGCCGCCCCAGGGTGCCGCTCGTGTGCCGCCGTCATGTGGACCTGCTGCGAGTCTCCAGCGCCGTCTGTCGCTGCTGCTGCTGACCCAATCCCGCCCCGCCCGCGTGCTGCCCGCGCCGTCCTGGCGTGCGGTTTGCCGCGGTCCGTCCGCAGCAGAAGGGCCGGCGACATGCCATCACCAACCCGGCGGGGCCAGGGCCAGTGGGCCCTCGGCCACCGCGAGCCGCTCAACGCGGCCGAACGCGCCAAAAAAGACGACGACGGGCTGAACGTCCGCGAGCGGATCATCAACCGATACGCCCACCTGGGGTTCGACTCGATCGACCCGGCGGACCTGCGCAGCAGGTTCCGCTGGTGGGGCCTTTACACCCAGCGCCGCCCCGGCATCCCTGGCGGCAAGACGGGCGCGCTTGAGGACGCCGACATCGAGGCGCCCCACTTCATGATGCGGGTGCGCATCCCCGGCGGGCAGCTGTCCGCCGGGCAGCTGCGCACGGTGGCGGGCATCGCCAAGGAGTACGGCCGCGACCTCGCCGACATCACGGACCGGCAGAACGTGCAGTACCACTGGCTGTCCATCGAGGACGTGCCGGCCATCTGGGAGCGGCTCGAAGCGGTGGGCCTGTCCAGCCAGCAGGCCTGCGGCGACGTGCCGCGTAACATCCTCGGCTGCCCGGTGGCCGGCATCGACGCCGCCGAGCTCCTGGACGCCAGCGCCGTGCTGCGCGCCACCGAGGAGGTGGCGACCACCCGGCCGGGGTTCACGAACCTGCCGCGCAAGTTCAAGACCACGATCAACGGCTGCGCGTCGCTGTGCACCGCGCACGAGATCAACGACATCTCGTTCGTCGGCGTGACCGGGCCTGGCGGGACGCCCGGGTTCGACCTGTGGGTGGGCGGTGGCCTGTCCACCAACCCGATGCTCGCCAAGCGGCTCGGCGTGTTCGTCGAGCCGGACCAGGTCCCGGACGTCTGGGCCGGGGTCACCGGCCTGTTCCGCGACTACGGCTACCGGCGGCTGCGCAGCCGGGCGCGGCTGAAGTTCCTGGTCGCCGACTGGGGAACCGAGCGGTTCCGGGAGGTGCTGGAAAAGGAGTACCTGGGCGGCAGCCTGCCGGACGGGCCACCGCCGGTCATCCCGCCGCCCGGCGAGCGGGACCACATCGGTGTGCACCGGCAGCGGGACGGCCTGTGCTACCTGGGCGTGGCGCCGAGCGTGGGCCGCACCTCCGGCACGCTGCTCTGGCAGGTCGCCGACCTGGCCGAGGAGTACGGGTCCGGCCGGGTGCGCACCACCGCGCAGCAGAAGCTGCTCATCCTCGACGTGCCGGAGGAGCGGGTCAGCGAGCTGGCGGACGAGCTCGCCGCCCGCGACCTGCTGGTCGCCCCGTCGGCGTTCCGGCGCGGCACGATGGCCTGCACCGGGATCGAGTTCTGCAAGCTCGCGATCGTCGAGACCAAGCAGCGGGCCACCGACCTGCACCAGGAGCTGGAGCGGCGGCTGCCCGGGTTCGACACCCCGATCAGCATCAACGTCAACGGCTGCCCCAACTCCTGCGCCAGGTTCCAGGTCGCCGACATCGGGCTCAAGGGGTCGACAGTGGACGGCGGCGAGGGATTCCAGGTGCATCTGGGCGGATCGCTCGGCACCGACCCGGCGTTCGGCCGCAAGCTGCGCGGGCTCAAGGTGGGGGCGGACGGCCTGGCCGACTACGTCGAGCGGGTGCTGCGCAACTATCTCGCCGACCGGTCTGACGGCGAGCAGTTCGCGACCTGGGCCCGCCGCGCTGACGAACAGCTGCTGACGTGAGCGAGCAGGGCCAGGCGGGGGCCGAGACCCAGCGCCAGGTGCCGTTCTACTGCCCGTACTGCGGTGACGAGGATCTGCGCCCGGCCGGCCCGGACGGCGGCAGCTGGCGGTGCGCGGCGTGCGCGCGGGGATTCGAGCTGCGGTTCGCCGGGCTCACGGCCCCGGGCCAGGCGGGCGCGGCCGCGCCGGCCGGGGGGGCACCGCCGCCATGACCTATCCGCTCATGCTCGACCTCACCGGCCGCCACGTGGTGGTCGCCGGCGGTGGCCAGGTGGCGCTGCGCCGGGTGCAGGCCCTGCTGGCGGCGGGCGCGCTGGTGCACGTCATCGCGCCGCGGGTGGATCCCGCCCTGGCCGCGCTGCCGGTCACGGTCAGCAGGCGCCGCTACCGCGGCGGCGACCTGGACGGCGCCTGGCTGGCCCACGCGGCCACCGATGACCCGGCCGTCAACGCCCAGGTCGCGGCCGACGCGCAGGAGCTACGGATATGGTGCGTGCGGGCCGACGACACGACCGCGTCGCGTGCCTGGACACCCGCGGTGGCCCGGCACGGGGAGATCACCGTCGCGGTGACCGCGGGCGGCGACCCGCGCCGCGCGCAGCGGCTGCGGGAGGCGATAGCGCTCGCGCTCGCCGAGGGGACCCTGCCCGCCCGGCCGCAGCGCCGGGCCGGCCGGGCCGGCCGGGTCGCGCTGGTCGGCGGCGGCCCCGGCGATCCCGGGCTGCTGACGCTGCGCGGCCGGCGGCTGCTGGCCGAGGCGGACGTTGTGATCACCGACCGGCTCGCGCCCCGGGAGGTGCTCGCCGAGCTCGGCCCCGACGTGGAGATCATCGACGCGGGCAAGGCGCCACACGCCCACGGCCTGACCCAGGAGCAGATCAACGCGCTGCTGGTGGAGCGGGCGCTGGCGGGCCAGCGGGTGGTGCGGCTCAAGGGCGGCGACCCGTTCGTGTTCGGCCGCGGCGGCGAGGAGGCGCTGGCCTGCGTCCGGGCCGGGGTGCCGTTCGAGGTCGTGCCGGGGGTCACCAGCGCGGTGGCGGTCCCGGCCTGCGCCGGGATCCCCGTCACCCACCGGGGCATCACCCAGGACTTCGCGGTCGTGTCCGCCCACCTCGACCCCTCGCACCCGGGCGCGACCGTGGACTGGGAGGCGCTCGCGGCCGGCCCCGGCACGCTGGTGCTGCTGATGGCCGTCTCCCGGCTGGCCGAGGTCACCAGGGAACTGATCAAGCGCGGCCGGGACGCCAGCACCCCGGCCGCGGTGATCTGCGACGGCACCACCGAGCGCCAGCAGGTGGTGGTGTCGACGCTCGGGCAGGTGGCCGCGGACGCGGCGGCCCGCGACGTCAGGCCGCCCGCGGTGGTGGTCGTCGGCGAGGTCGTCCGGCTGCGCGCGGCGCTCGGGCAGGATCAAGGGGCCGCGTGACCGGCGGCGTGCTGCTCGCGGTCGCGCACGGCAGCCGGGACCCGGCGGCCCAGCGGGTCATCCGGGCGCTCGCCGGGCGGGCCGGTGAGCTGGCGCCCGGCGCCGAGGTACAGGTGGCCTTCGTCCAGCACGCCCGGCCGTCGCTGGCCGAGGCGCTCGCCGCGGCCGGCCAGCCCCGGGCCGTGGAGCCCCCGGCCGTGGTCGTCCCGCTGCTGCTCTCGGCCGGGTATCACCTCAGCCAGGACATCGGTACGGCCGCCGCGCGGGCCGGGGTGCCGGTGGCCGCGCCGCTCGGGCCGGATCCGGGGCTCGTGCCGGCGCTGGCGGCCCGGCTCGGCGAGGCCGGGGTGCCGCCGGGGACCCCGGTGGTGCTGGCGGCGGCCGGCTCCGCCGACCCGCGTTCCGCCGCGGACGCCCGGAGCCAGGCCGCCCTGCTGTCCGCCCACCTGGCCGCGCCGGTGCTGGCGGCGTTCGCGTCGGCCGCCCGGCCAGCGGTGGGCGAGGCCGTCGCCGCGCTGGCCGCCCGCACCGGCGGCCCGGTGGCCGTGGCCAGCTACCTGCTGGCGCCGGGCGTCTTCCACGACCGGCTCCGTGCGTGCGGGGCCGCCTGGGTCAGCGCCCCGCTCGGCGACCACCCCGCCGTGGCCGGCCTGGTCGCCGGCCGCTTCCGCACCGCCATGGCCAGCGGCTCCGCGCGCGCGGCGGGGTCAGCCGCTGGCCCGCCCGCTGCCGCCGCGGCCACGATCATGACGTTTGAGAGCCCATGACCGGGTAGTGGGCCCGGCGGCTCAACGGCCGCCTGGAGCGGTTCCGGCGGCGGTTCAGCGGCTTCGGCGGGCCGGTCCCGGCCTACCTGGCCGCGCTTGAGCACGACTCCCAGCTCCACTTCGGCGCCATCGAGTGGATGGAGCCTGACCGCTGGCATCACGGCCGCGTCGTCCTCGCCGGTGACGCCGCCCGGGCGCGGGCCGGGCCGCCCGCGCAGCGCGACGCTGCCCTGGCCGAACGCGGTGGCCAGTTGCTCCGCGACCGTTACCGGCCGCTCATCGCGGCCCTGTAGCGCCGTCACGGCTCAAACTGAGAACCACGGCACTCCGCCACCGAGGTACATAGATCACAAAGACCCACAAATCGTGGGACGCCGGATACTCCGGTGAGAGGAGCGGCCATGACCTCCCTCGACCCAAGCGCTGATGAGGCCCCCCGGGCTCGCGCCCAGGTGGAAGTGGAAGAAGTCACCCCCGAGTCGGCCCCGACCGGTCCCCTGACCGGCGACCCCACCGGGCTGGGCCTCGCGTGCTTCATCATGGGCGCGGTGGCGCTTGGCCTGTCGCTGGTCGGCGTGGTGCCCGCGCGGGCCCTCGGAGCACCCCTGGCCATCATTCTCGGGGCGACGACCGTGGGGCTGATCATCACGACGATCTGGGCGGCTGCCCTCGGCCAGAGCGCGGTGGCGACCGTCTTCGGCATCTTCGCCGCCTTCTGGCTGAGCTACTTCCTGCTCGTGACCGCGCTGATCCGCGGCTGGTTCGGGATCCTCGCGCCCGACGTGACGGCCACCTTGGAACTGTTCCTGATCACCTGGCTGGTCGTCGTGGTGATGCTCACCCTGGCGACGCTCCGGCTTCCACTGGCTTTCACGGTGGTGTTCGTGCTCGTGGCTCTCACGGTCCTGTTTGTGCTTCTCGGCACCGAACAGGCATCGGCCGGCCTGACGAAGACCGCCGGGTACATCCTGCTGGCGGCGGCCGCTGTCGGGGTGTATCTGTTCTTCAACTCGCTCTCGCTGGCCACCGGCGGCAAGGCGATGCCGCTCGGCAGGCCGACCCTGCGGTGACGGCAGCAGGAGCCGCCGGGCAGAAAGAGCCAGCCTGGGCAAATTCTGTGTCACGGGCGGGTGAGGGGTCCGTCAGGGGCGGCTGAGGGACGGGCCGGCGGGCGGCCGGGAAACATATCTTCGGGCATGTGAAGCCAGCCGCCGCGCCGCCGCCCGCCCAGCCGGTGATGCGCCGTCAAGGCACCAGGGTGCTGGCGGCCGGGGTGGCGGGCGGCCGCGCGCTGGCCCGCGGCCGGGTTCTGGGCGCTGGCGGCCGGGATCATCGCCCTGTACGGGCCTGGCCGGGCAGCCTGTGGGGTGAGCCGGGCGACCTGGGCAACTTTCTCGCTCGGCCTGATCTGGGCCGCGCCGAACACCAACCCGCTGGACTACTTCGCCCACGGGGACCGGCCCTGGTTCCACGAGTACCACTGGCACGGCCTGGAGCTGCTGGCCGGCAACTCCTACCTGCTCGGCGGGCTGGCGCTGCTGGCCATCCTGCTGGTGCTCGCCGCCCGGCAGTCACCGGGCAGCGGCCGGGCGGCCGCCGCGGCCAGCACCGGAAGGCCGGTCAGCCGGGGGGCTGCGCCGCTGTCACCTCGCTGACCGCGACCCACCGGCCGCTGGCGGCCGATGCCTCCATCGCGTCGCACACGGCCTGCACCGCCGCGCCCTGGCCGAACCCGGGATCCCACGGCGCATCCGGCCAGCCCGCCAGCAGGTCGGCGGCCTGGTTGCCAAACGATGAGCCGTACCCCACGCCCTGCCCCAGTGGCCACCAGCTGGCGGCGTAGGGGTGGCTGGGATGCTCGGCCCGGATCCGCCGCATCCCGTACAGGCCCGGATCGTCGCCCGCGCTGCCGTAGCGCAGCTCGTTCAGCCGTGCGTAGTCGAACACCAGCGTGCCGCGGCTGCCGTTCACCTCGACCGTGAAGTCGCACGGACGGCGCACGGCGGCCCGCGCGACCTCCATGGTGCCGAGCGCGCCGGAGGAGAACCGCAGCAGCGCGCTGGACGCGTCGTCGACGGTCACCGGCTGGGCGCCGCCCCCGGGACCGCCGGGCAGCGGCCGGGCCCGGGTGAACGTCTGCGACTGCGCGCACACGCTGCCGATCTCCCCGGCCATCCACAGGGCCAGGTCGATCAGGTGGCTGCCCAGGTCGGCGATGGTCGTGCCGCCCATCGACCGGTCGAAGCGCCAGTCGTAGGGGGTCTGCGGGTCGGTGAACTCATCGGACAGCCAGCTCGCCCGCCACAGCCGGACCTCGCCGACGGCGCCGCCGGCGACCATCCGCCGCATCAGCGCGACCGCGGGCAGCCGCCGGTAGTTGAACCCCACCGCGTGCCGCACCCCGGCCGCCTCGACCGCCGCCAGCGCCGCCGCGGCCTGCGGGTAGGACACCGCCAGCGGCTTCTCGCACAGGACGGCCTTGCCAGCCGCGGCGGCGGCCTGGGCGATCTCGGCGTGGGTGCCGGGCGGGGTGCAGATGTCCACCACGTCGATGTCGTCCCGGGCGACCAGCGCGTGCCAGTCGGTGGTGTGCTCGGGGACGCCGTAGGCGGCCGCGGCCGCGGCGACCGCCGGCCCGCTGCGGCCGGACATCACGCTGACCACCGGCGTCACCGGCAGCGCGCGCAGCATCGGGGCGACCCGGTAGCCGTAGCAGTGCGCCCTGCCCATCACCCCGTAGCCGACGATGCCAACCCGCAGATCCGGCGCCTGCGGCGGCGTCACTGGCCCAGCCAGCCGCCCGCGGACAGAGCCGCGCCCGCCTGCTCGGCCGCTGCCAGGGCCGCGATCGCGTCCTCGCCGGTGGCGCCCTCGCACGGGCCGCCGCGCGCGAACGCCGCGAAGCTCTCGGCCTGCAGCCGCACGGCCGCCAGCTGGGCCCGCTCCCCCTCCGCCGGGTCGAGGAAGTCGCACCGCACCGTGCCGCGGGTGCCGAACGCCTCCGCCCGCGCCATGTCGCCCCCGGGGTGGAACCGGCCCAGCGAGATGATGCCGCTGCCGCCGCCGGACAGGCCCGCGATCACCTGGGCGCTGTCGGTGTCCGGGGCCTGGTCCGGCGGCTCACCGAGCCCGCCGGGCACCAGGCCGGCGGCCACCGCGTGCAGCGCGGTGATGTCCTTGCCGGTCAGCCAGCGGAGCTGGTCGAACTCGTGCACGCCCATGTCGATGAGGATGCCGCCGCTGTGGGCGCGGAACGCCGCCGGCGGCGGCTGGTCGTCCCACTGGTAGCAGGCCACCAGGTGGACCACGCCCAGGCCGCCGCCGGCGATCCGTGCCCGCAGCGCCCGCAGCGCGGGCACGTAGCGCCGCCAGTACGCGACCTGGAACGGCACGCCCGCCGCCGCCGCGGCGGCGACCGCCGCGCGGGTCTGCGCGGTGGTCACCCCGCACGGCTTCTCGCACAGCACCGGCAGGCCGCGGGCGGCGACCTCGGCGACGAGCCCGGCGTGCTGGTCGCTGGGCGCCGTGATCAGGATCCCGTCCACGGCCGCGCCGTCCAGCATCTGCCCCACGTCCGGGTAGAGCGCCGCGCCGGAGTCCGCCACCGCGTCGCGGCCGCGCTCCGACACCTCGGCGATCGCCGTCACCGCCACCTGCCCGGACCCGGCCAGGGCCCGCATGTGGGTGCGGCCCATCCGGCCCGCCCCGATCAGGCCCAGCCGGAAGGACGGCGGCATGTCAGAGCCCTCGTTCGGCGAGAAAGGCGCGGTTGTGGCGCTGTTCCTCAGCCGCCCGGGCGAACCGCTGCGCGCTGCGCGGCAGGATGTCCTGCTCGACCACCAGCCACCCGCGGTACGAGATGGCCGCCAGCCCGTCCAGGATGCGCGCCGCGTCGAGATCACCGTGGCCGAGCGCGCAGAACGCCTCGCGTGACCAGATCTCGGTGACCGGCGCGCCGTCGGCGATGATCTGGTCCATGACCGCGTGCACCGCGTCCTTGAGGTGCACGTGGTTGACCCGGTCGCCCCAGTCCCTGAGCATCGACACCGGGTCGCCGCCGCCCAGCATCATGTGCCCGGTCTCCAGGCAGAGCCCGATGTCGGACCGGTCGAGCACCTCCTCGATCTCCCACGGGGCCTCGACGTAGGTGCCGGTCTCCGGGTGCAGGGTCGGCTCGTAGCCGCGGTCGCGGCAGCGGCCCACCGCCCGGGCCAGGCCCTGTGCGAACGCGCGCCAGCCGTCGCCGTCCAGCCCCAGCGCGGGCTGGGTGGCGGACCGGCCGGGCCGGCCGCGGCGCTGCGGGCTGCCGGCGTCGGCCAGGGTCGGCCGCGGTGGCGGCCCCGGCACGTACGGCCGCACCGCGTCGAACGTGGCGAGCAGCGCGTCGAGCTCGCCCATCGCCCGCTCCAGCGCGCCGTGGTCGGCGAAGGGCAGCTCGAGATAGCCGCCCGCCAGGCCCAGGCCCCGCTCCGCCAGCAGCTCGCCCAGGCGCGCGCCGCCGCCCAGGTAGCCGGCCGGGCCGAGGTCGATGCCCGCGTACCCGGCCGCGGCCACCTGGTCCAGCACCGTGACGCCGTCCGGCACGTCGGGGTCGTGGCCCACGGTCAGCTCGAACGCCCCGTAGCTGACCGGCGCGTTCGCCACCGAGATCGCCGCCCCGTCATGCTCGCCGCTCATCCGACGCTCCCTCCGCCATCGGCTCCTGTTGGATAGTCGACCGGTGCCGACCGGTGATGACTGTCGATGATGGCCTGGCACAACGCCACGTCCCGCAGGCCGTCCCGGCCCGAGGTGGGTGGCGGCCGCCCGGTGACGATGGCGTCGTAGAACGCCACCAACTCGTTCTTGAACCCGCTCTGGTAGCCGGTGATCTCCTCGGTGCGCCAGGACCGGCCGGTGCCGCCGGTGCCGCCCTCGATCTCCAGCGTGGCCGGCTCGTTGCGCAGGAACGGCGACGGGAAGGTCAGCGTCAGCCGGCGGTCCGGTGCGTACAGCGCGAACTCCATCCCGTACCGCGCGATGCCGGGCAGGTCGATCCAGTGGATGGCCACCGGCAG
>DATIXO010000232.1:0-18002 GCA_035518495.1 Streptosporangiaceae bacterium | reverse complement strand
GACCCGACCGGCTACGGCCGGATCCTGCGCGACGCCGGCGGGGCGATCGTGGAGATCGTGGAGGAGGCGGACGCCACCCCCGGGCAGCGGGCCATCAAGGAGGTCAACTCCGGCGTCTACGCATTCGAGGCGAGCCTGCTCGCCGACTCGGTGAAGCGGGTGCCGACCGACAACGCCAAGGGTGAGGAATACCTCACCGACGTGGTGGCCATCTTGCGGTCCGACGGTCACCGCGTAGCCTCCTATCTGGAGGAGGACGCCGCGGATGTGTTCGGGGTCAACGACCGGGTCCAGCTCGCCCAGGCGCGCAGGGTGCTGAACGCCCGCCTGCTGGAGCACTGGATGCGCGCCGGGGTGACGATCACCGACCCGTCCACGACCGCCATCGACGCCGACGTGGTCATCGGGCCGGACGCGGAGATCGGGCCGGGCACCCAGCTGGAGGGCAGCACGGTGGTGGAGGCGGGTGCGCGGGTGGGGCCCGGGTGCCTGCTGCGCGACACGACCGTGAGTTCGGGCGCCAGCGTGACCTACGCAGTCTGCGAATCGGCCGTGATCGGCCCAGGCGCCGTCGTCGGGCCGTTCGCTCACCTGCCGCCGGGCACTAAGCTCGGGCCCGGTGAGCGGGTTGGTGGCCCCGGCGCCGCAACGAGCCGGGCGGGTGGCCCCGGTGCCGCAACGAGTGAGGGAGCACATTTAGCGTGACCGGCATCACCGCGACCGGCGAGAAGAAGCTGCTGCTTTTCGCCGGCCGGGCCCACCCAGCACTAAGCACTGAGATCTCGGGATGTCTTGGCATCGAGCCGACCCCCACCAAGCTCTCCGACTTCGCCAACGGGGAGATTTACGTCCGGTTCCTTGAGTCGGTCCGCGGGTGCGATGCGTTCGTTCTGCAGTGCCACACCGCGCCGATCAACCACTGGATCATGGAACAGCTGATCATGGTGGACGCGCTCAAGCGCGCTTCGGCCAAACGGATCACCGTCGTCTCGCCGTTCTTCGGCTACGCGCGGCAGGACAAGAAGAACCGCGGCCGCGAACCCATCTCCGCCCGGCTGATGGCCGACCTGTTCGCCACCGCCGGCGCGGACCGGCTGATGGCCGTCGACCTGCACACCGCGCAGATCCAGGGCTTCTTCGACGGGCCGGTCGACCACCTGTTCGCGCTCCCCATCCTGGCCGAGTACATCGAGCGCAAGCTGGACCTCTCGCAGGTCACGGTGGTCGCCCCGGACGCCGGCCGGGTCCGGGTCTCCGAGCGGTGGACCGACCGGCTCGGCTGCCCGCTGGCGATCATCCACAAGCGGCGCGATCCCGACGTCGCGCACCGGGTGACGATGTCCGAGGTCGTCGGGCAGGTGGCGGGGCGCACCTGCATCGTGGTCGATGACATGATCGACACTGGCGCCACCATCATCAAGGCGGCGGAGGCGCTGTTCGCGCAGGGCGCGGCGAAGGTGATCGTCACCGCCACCCACGGCGTGCTGTCCGGCGCGGCCGTGGACGGGCTGAAGAACTCGCAGATCAGCGAGGTGATCGTCACCAACACACTGCCGATCCCCGACGACAAGTCGTTCGACAAGCTGACCGTGCTCTCGATCGCCCCGATGATCGCCCGTGCCATCCGCGAGGTGTTCAGCGACGGCTCAGTGACCAGCCTGTTCGACGGCAACAGCTGACCGCCCGCGCCCGCCGCGCATCGGCGGGAAAAGTCTCCACGATCATGCTCGCGGGACTGGTCCCGGGCTGCGGGCGGCCTTCCAGATGGCGGTGCGGGCGCTGGTGTAGTCGTCGTAGTCGGCCGGTGTGTGCTGCTCCTGCAGGAGCGGTGCGGAGCGGAGATCCTCGTTGGGGACCGGCAGTGAGGCGGTGAGCTCGGCGTCGATCTGCTGGATGTGGGAGACCTCGGCGACGGCGGGGTTGGCGCCGCTGGACACCGGGACGGTGACGTCGGCCAGTGGATCGTCGCTGCGCGGTGTTTCCAGCGTGAGCGCGTCCCCGACGTCGGGCGCGGCGGCGTCGCGCCGGGTCAGCGCGGGCAGTCCCCACCGGGTCTCGATCGTCTTCAGGACCGAGGTGTGGTCGAGCGGCATCGAGCCGGCCGCGACCCGGAACACGGTGCCGGCCGGGATCAGCGGCGACACCAGCACGGCGGGGATCCGGACGCCGAACCGGGTAAAGTCGAAGGCGAACTCGCCCGGCGTGTCGTCCGGCGGCACAGCCCCCGACGGCGGCGGCACGTGGTCGTAACAGCCGCCGTGCTCGTCGTAGGTGATGAACAGCAGCGTCTGGTTCCAGCCGGGGCCGCCGCGCAGCGCGTAATAGACGTCGTGCATCAGCTGCTCGCCGAGCGCGACGTCGTAGTTGGGATGCTGGCTGTTGCCCTTCGACCCCCAGTCCGGCTCCAGGAACGAGTACTGAGGCAGCTGCCCGTTCGCCGCATCGGCCTTGAAGTCGCTGAACTTGCCGAAATGGGTGTCCGGGGCGTTGGTGGTGTCGGGGAAGTTCTTGCGGGTCAGCGGCTCGGCGTCGTACCCGTAGATCTTCCAGCTCAGGCCGTGCGCGCCCATCAGTCCGAAGATGCTCGGGACCGTGTAGGAGGAACTGCCGTCGTTCATGTGCCCCTGGCTGGTCGCCGCGCAGGCGAAGGCCCGGTTGGGGAACGTCTGGGTCGGCACCGAGCTGAACCAGTGGTCGCAGACGGCGAAGCCTCGGGCCAGGCCGGACAGGACCGGGAGCGCCGCCGGCGGGAAGATGCCCATGATGTCCGCGGCCGTCGTGCCGGCCTGGACACTCCGCCCGACCCGCTGGTCCCAGGCGATCGTGGCGTCGAAGTTGGTGACGAACCCCTGGTTGGTGGCGACCGGAGGTACCGGGGCGTGGCCGCTGCCGAACAGCTGGGAGTTGGTGTTGGCGTAACCTTCGCCGGGGTCTGCGCCGGGCATGAAATAGGCGCCCGGGCCGGCCGGGTCGATTTTGTACACGGATACGGATTTGCCGCTGGAATCGGGATTTGCCTCCTGGCCGGTGAGCCCTTCGAAGGCGGCCCCGGCCGGGGAGACGTTGCCCGACTCCTCGTAGAGGAACCCGAGCATATGGTCGAACGACCGGTTCTCGAGCATCAGGTGCACGATGTGCTGGATGGTCGGCAGCTGGTTTCCGGGCATGGCTCCCCCATTGTGGATTTCCTGGGCAAACGCGTGCGGCGGGGGTGGTCACGGGCGGGCGTTGATGGCACGATATCTGCACAGCTCACCCGGCGGTGTCACGGGGTCGCATCGGGTACCGGCCAAGGGGGATGAAGCGGGCACCGCCAATGACTATTTTAATGCCGGTTAATGCCGGTTTGGGCACATCCCACAGTGATTTGCGCGCGTCGATCAATGGAGACAGACATGCTCATCGCCATCCTTAACCAGTCAACCCTGGTGACCAATGCGCAAGGCGCGACAATGACCCAGGCGATCGCCTCCCAGGTCCGGCTCGACGCTGCCCCGCTCTGGGACCGGGCGCCCGCGGCGGTCGTGTTCTACACCGACCCCGCCGCCGTGCCAGCGACCGCGCACGGCATAGCGATCGTGGACACCATCCAGAACCAGCCGCAGGGCGTGCTCGGCTTTCACACCGAGGACCAGGGCGGGAAGTTGTGGGGCGTGGTGGCGGCCAAGCCTGAGCTCGACAACGGCGCCCAGGTCACCACCGGCGACTGGAGCGTCTCCAGCGTGCTGTCCCATGAGGTGCTCGAGATGTTCATCGACCCCAACTGCAACCTGTGGGCCAACGACGGCAAGGGATCGGCCTACAGCTTCGAGGTGTGCGACCCGGTCGAGGCCCCCAGCTACACCGCCAACGGCGTCTCGGTGTCCAACTTCGTGACCCCGTCCTGGTTCGACCCGCTGGCGCCCGCCACGGCCCAGTTCGACAAGCTGGGCAAGCTCACCGCGCCCTTCAGCATCCTCAAGGGCGGCTATGTGGTGTACGAATCGGCTGGCAAGGAGCAGCAGAAGTTCGGCGAGGAGTTTCCCGGCTGGCGCAGGGAGATGAAGACCGGGAAGCTGGCCCGCACCAGGCGGCGGCTGTCCCAGGCGGCCTCCTTCTGAGCGCGCGCTGCGGCCGGCCGCCAGGGAGACGGCCCAGCGCCTTCCGGTCGCCGGCCGGGCGTTCCAGCTTGATTAGGGTGTGTCCTGTCGATCCTGGTCGGCGGACGCGCAGCAGGCTGAAGATCGACAGGACATGCCCTAGCTGACCAGCGGCCTTGGCGCGCGGCCGGCGGGCCGGCCACGATGGACAGGTCATGACCCTCGCCGACCGCTTCCCCGGCACCGCCGATCCCGACGCGGTCTTCGGGGCCTTCTCCGGCTGGGCCGCGGAGCAGGGGCTCTCCCTGTACCCGCACCAGGAGGAGGCCCTGATCGAGATCGTGTCCGGCGGCAACGTGATCCTGTCCACCCCGACCGGCTCCGGCAAGAGC
This sequence comes from Streptosporangiaceae bacterium, assembly GCA_035518495.1. Taxonomy (GTDB): domain Bacteria; phylum Actinomycetota; class Actinomycetes; order Streptosporangiales; family Streptosporangiaceae; genus UBA9676. Next base: position 13,531 of record DATIXO010000232.1, on the reverse strand, counting down.
CTGGTCGCGGCCGGCGCCCACTTCGCCGCGCTCGCGGCCGATCAGGTCAGCTTCTACACCGCCCCGATCAAGGCGCTGGTGTCGGAGAAGTTCTTCGCCCTGTGCGATGCGTTCGGCCCCGAGAACGTCGGGATGATGACCGGGGACGCCAGCGTCAACCCCACCGCCCCGCTCATCTGCTGCACCGCGGAGGTGCTGGCCAACATCGCGCTGCGGCAGGGCGCGGCGGCCGACGTCGGCCAGGTGGTCATGGACGAGTTCCACTACTACGCCGACCCGGACCGCGGCTGGGCCTGGCAGGTACCCCTCATCGAGCTGCCGCAGGCACAGTTCCTGCTGATGTCGGCGACGCTGGGGGACGTCAGCCGTTTTGAGAAAGACCTGACCCGCCGGACCGGGCGGTCCACCGCCTTGGTGGCCTCGGCCGAGCGCCCGGTGCCGCTGCTGTTCTCCTACGTCATCACGCCGCTGCACGAGACGCTGGAGGAACTGCTGGCCACTGGCCAGGCGCCCATCTACGTCGTGCACTTCACCCAGGCGGCGGCGCTGGAACAGGCGCAGGCGCTGATGAGCGTCAACATCTCCACCCGCGCGGAAAAGGACGCGATCGCGGAGGCGATCGGCAGCTTCCGGTTCACGGCCGGGTTCGGCAAGACCCTGTCCCGGCTGGTCCGGCACGGCATCGGCGTCCACCACGCCGGGATGCTCCCCCGGTACCGGCGGCTGGTGGAGACGCTGGCCCAGGCGGGCCTGCTCAAGGTCATCTGCGGTACCGACACCCTCGGCGTGGGCATCAACGTGCCTATCCGCACCGTGCTGTTCACCGCCCTGTCCAAGTACGACGGGCGGGTGAACCGGCTGCTGCAGGCCCGGGAGTTCCACCAGATCGCCGGGCGGGCCGGCCGCACCGGCTACGACACCACGGGGTACGTGGTGGTACAGGCGCCCGAGCACGTGGTGGAGAACGAGAAGGCGCTGGCCAAGGCGGGCGACGATCCGAAGAAACGGCGCAAGGTGGTGCGCAAGAAGCCGCCGCCCGGCATGGTCTCCTGGGGCAGGCCCACCTTCGAGCGGCTGGTCGCGGCCGAGCCGGAGCCGCTGAAATCCAGTTTCAAGGTCACCCACGCGATGGTGCTGAACATCATCGCCCGCCCGGCCAACGCCTACCTGGCCCTGCGCCACTTGCTCACCGACAACGACGAGGACCGCACCGCGCAGCGCCAGCACATCCACCACGCCATCGAGATCTACCGCGCGCTGCTGGCCGCCGGGGTGGTGGAGCGGCTGCCCGAGCCCGACGAGCAGGGCCGCTGCGTCCGGCTCACCGTGGACCTGCAGCAGGATTTCGCGCTGAACCAGCCGCTGTCGCCACTGGCGCTGGCCGCGATCGACCTGCTCGACGTGGCGTCGCCGTCCTACGCGCTGGACGTGGTGTCGGTCATCGAGGCCACCCTGGAGAACCCGCGCACGGTGATCGCGGCGCAGCTGTTCAAGGCGCGTGGCGAGGCGGTGGCGCAGATGAAGGCGGACGGGATCGACTACGACGAGCGGATGGAGCTGCTGGAGGACGTGACCCATCCGCGGCCGCTGGCCGACCTGCTCGAGGCCGCCTACGACATTTACCGCCGGGGGCACCCGTGGGTCGCCGACTACGAGCTGGCGCCGAAGTCGGTGGCGCGGGACGCCTACGAGCGGGCGATGAGCTTCACCGAGTACGTCGGCTTCTACGGTCTGGCCCGGTCGGAGGGGCTGGTGCTGCGCTACCTGGCCGACGCCTACAAGGCGCTGCGGCAGACCGTGCCGGAGGAGGCCAGGACCGAGGAGCTGGCCGACCTCATCGAGTGGCTGGGCGAGATGGTGCGGCAGGTGGACTCCAGCCTGCTCGATGAGTGGGAGCGGCTGCGCGACGGCGCCGACGTCCTGCCCGGCGGTGGCCGGGAGGCCCCGCCGCCGCCGGTGACCGGTAACACGCGGGCGTTCCGCGTGCTGGTGCGCAACGAGCTGTTCCGTCGCGTCCAGCTGGCCGCGCTGCGCCGCTACGACGAGCTGGGCGCGCTGGATGGCGAGGACGGCTGGGACGCGCAGGCCTGGGAGGAAGCGCTGGAGCCGTATTTCGCCGAGCACGACGAGATCGGCACCGGCCCGGACGCGCGGGGCCCGGGACTGCTGATCATCGAGGAGCTGCCAGGCCGCTGGGAGGTGCGCCAGATCTTCGACGACCCGGCCGGCGACCACGACTGGGGCCTGTCCGCCCGGGTCGACCTGGCCGCCTCCGACGAGGCCGGGGAGGCCGTGCTGGCCGTAACCGACGTCGGCCAGCTCGGGTGACCGGCGCCGGCCGGCTTGGCTGAGTGGCACCGGCCAGTTCAGGTGAGTGGCGCGGGCCAGCTCGGGGTGACCGGCGCCGGCCGGGCCCGGGACGCCCGCCCCCGTGGATCTGGGCGCCCCGGGCCGTCCGGCCCCTGCCCGGCCGGCCGAAGAGTCCAGCCCCGCTGGCGGGCATGCCCGGCGCCGATGCTCCTGAGCGCCGGGCATGCGGGTGACCGCTGCCTCTGCCCCCGCAAGTGCAAAGACTGCAGCCACCGGACTGCGCCCCCGCTTGGCCGTCCGCGGCTGGCACGGTCCGCCAGCCGGACAATTCATGCCGCCATGGCGAAAACGAGCATGACGCCCAGATCTTGAGTAACGATTAAGGCGTGATTGAGCCGCCCAGCCGGGCACTGTTCCGGATCCTGGGCCCGCTCGAGGTCTGGAACGGGCAGGAGTGGGTGCAGGTAAGCGCGCCCAAATGGCGGGCGCTGCTGGCCGTTCTGCTGCTCAGCCCCGGCCGCCCGGTCGCCACCGGCCAGCTCATCGACGATCTGTGGGGCGACAGCCCCCCGGCGAAGGCCAGCAACCTGGTCAGCGTCTACGTGCACCGGCTGCGGCGGCTCATCGGCGACACCGACGGCAGCGTCCTGGTCACCCGCGCGCCCGGCTACCAGATCACGCCGCCGCCGGGCGGCGTGGACGCCGGCCGCTTCACCGCCCTGGCGGCCGACGGCCGGGCGGCCCTGGCGGCGGGCGACCCCGCCCGGGCGGCGGCCCTGCTCAGCGAGGCGCTCGCGGAGTGGCGCGGCCCGGCGCTGGCGGACGTGCCGGCCTCGCCGCTGGTCGCCGCGGAGGCCGACCAGCTGGAGGAGTCGCGCATCCAGGCCCTGGAACTGCGGATCGAGGCCGATCTTGGCTGCGGGCGGCACGGCGAGGTGGCGCCGGAACTGCGCCGCCTGCTCGCCGACCACCCGCTCCGGGAGGCGCTGTGGGGGCTGCTCATGCGGGCCCTGTACGGCGCGGGCCGCCAGGCCGAGGCGCTGGAGGCCTACGCCCGGGCCAGGGAGGTGATCGCGGACGAGCTCGGCGTGGACCCAGGGGCCGACCTGCAGGAGCTCTACCAGGACATACTGAACGCGGATGCCAGCTCGGCCGCTGGCAAGGCGGGTGCCCCGGCAGCGGCCCGGGCCGGGCCAGCGCCGCCGGCGTTTCCCGCGCCCGCCCAGCTCCCCGCCGACATTCCCGACTTCACCGGCCGGGCCGGCGAGGTCGATGAGCTGCGCGGGCTGCTGTCGGACGACGGCCAGGCGCCGGGCAGCCCGGGCGCTGTCCCGGTGGTGCTGGTGGTGGGCTCGGGCGGGCTCGGGAAGACCTCGCTCGCGGTGCACGTGGCCCATCTGCTCGCGGACCAGTTCGGCGACGGCCAGCTCTACGCCAGCATGCACGCCGCCGCCGAGCCCGTCGACCCGGCGGAGATCCTGGCCAGGTTCTTGCGCGGGCTGGGGATGGACGGCGCCCAGGTCCCGGCCGGGGCCGAGGAGCGGGCGGCCCAGTACCGGTCCCGGCTGGCAGGCAAGCGGGTGCTGATCGTGCTGGACGACGCCCGCGACGCGGCCCAGGTGCGGCCGCTGCTGCCGGGCAGCGCGTCGTGCGCGGTGCTGATCACCGCCCGCCGGGCCATGCCCGAACTGGTGGGGAGCCGGCTCCTGGACCTGGAGGTGCTGCCGCCGGCCGAGGCGCGTGCGCTGTTCGGCCAGGTCGCCGGGGAGGAACGCGCGAGGGCGGAGCCCGCCGCCACCGACGAAGTGCTGGCGGCGTGCGCGGGGCTGCCGCTGGCGATCAGGATCGCCGGTGCCCGGCTGGCCGCCCGGGGCGGCTGGAGCGTGCACACGCTCGCGGGCCGGCTGTCCAACGAGCGGAGGCGGCTCGACGAGCTGCGGGCGGGGAACCTGGCGGTGCGGGCGTGCTTCGAGGTGAGCTTCGCCGGCCTGGTCCCGGCCAGCGGGCCCGGCGGCACCGGCCCGGCCCGCGCCTTCCGGCTGCTGGGCGTGTGGACCGGGCCGTCCATCACGCTGCCCGCCGCGGCCGCGCTCCTCGGCCAGCCGGAGCAGGCCGCGGCGGACGCCCTGGAGGTGCTCGTCGACGCGCACCTGATGGACTCGCCGGAACCGGACGTCTACCGCTTCCACGACCTGCTGCGGGTGTACGCGGCCGACCGGGCCCGCGCGCAGGAGAGCGATGCCGCCCGCCAGCAGGCGGCCGGGCGGCTGCTCAGCTGGTACCTGCACACCACCGAGGCCGCGGCACGGGTCATCTCACCGCAGCACATCCGGGTGCCGCTGGACCCACCCCCTGAGCAGGTGCGCCCGCTGGAGTTCGAATCCCTGGAATCCGCGCTCGCCTGGTGCGAGGGCGAGCGCGCTGGGCTCGCCGCCGCCACCCGGCTGGCCGCCGACTCGGGCCTGCACGAGGCCGCGTGGAAGCTGCCCGCCGCCGCGATGAGCTTTTTCTACCGGCGCGGTTACTGGGCTGACTGGGTCACCACCCACCTGATCGGCCTGGCCAGCGCCCGGCAGGCCGGTGACAGGCTGGGCGAGGCGTGGATGCTCAACAATCTCGGCATGGCGTACGGCGTCCAGCACATGGCCGAGTCCGTCACCTGCTTCGAGCAGGCACGCGCGCTGTGCCGCGAGATCGGCTACGCGCGGGGCGAGACGCGGGCGGCGAACAACGTGGCCAACGCCTACTTCGAGCTGGGCCGGTTCGATGAGGCGCTGGCGGCGGCCGGCCAGTCGCTCGCGCTGCAGCGCCAGGCGGGCCGCAGATACGGCGAGGGCGTGGCGCTGAACCTGCTCGGGTGCGCCTGCCGCGAGCTGGGCCGGTACGAGGAGGCCGTCGGCCACCTGCAGCAGGCGCTGATCATTTTCCGGGAACTCGGTGACCCGTGGACCCAGGCCGATTCGCTGAGCGACCTCGGTGAGACATATCTCTGTCTCAAGCAGTCGGATCATGCGATCGGCCACCTCATGGAGTCGCTGGCGATCCGCCGGGACACCGGTGACCGGTTCGGGCAGGCGGCTACCTTGCGGCGGCTCGGCCACGCCCATGAGCAGGCCGGTGACCGGGCGCTGGCCCGGGCACTCCTCTCCGAAGCGATCACCGTGTTCGAGGAGATGGGCGATCAGTCCGATGCGGCCAGAACCCGGGCGAGCCTGGCGGAAATCATGACCGATGCGGGCTGAGGCTCCACAACCAATGGGACCGATAAAGTTGGCCGGTCTTCCGCTATTACCCGGCATTCCTCACATGCCGCCGCTAGGCTCAAGCCTAATACGTTCCGGTATTGGACCTGACGCCGGAATACGGGGAAGAAAGGACGATCATGGGGGATTCAGAGGGCGCGGAGGAATCCGCCAAAGCCCAGCCTGGCAACGTGTTCGAGGGCGCAGAACTGCCCACCGATGACCAGCCGGACGACGACGATCAGGGCAACGTGTTCGAAGGCGCGAAGCAGCCCACCGGCGACCAGACCGGCGACGATCAGGCCGGCGACGATCAGCCGGACGATCCGGACGATGACGACTTCGGCAACGTGTTCGAGGGATAGCACCAGGTCGCATGGGGCGCCGGGTACCGGGAGCGCAGGCATCCCGGGCCCGGCGCCTCTTGATGACGCCGGTGGCACGCTGCCGCCCCGGACGCCGCATCGGGGCAGGTACGGGCGTGCCCCCGCGGCCGGCTAGAATCACGGCCAGCGCGCCTGTGCGCGCGCCCTGGTCTGCACGCCGCCGCCTGCCCGGGCCCGGCCCGTGGGCCGCGAGGCCAGCATCTCGCGCCGACGCCAGATCTTCCGCATCAAAGGAGTCACCACCGTGCCTGAGGTACGCATCGCCGCTGAGCCGCGCACCGAGTTCGGCAAGGGCGCTGCCCGCCGCACGCGGCGCGAGGGACGCGTTCCCGCCATCATCTACGGGCACGGGACGGACACCCGGCACATCAGCCTGCCCAGCCATGCCCTGATGATGGCCCTGAAGACGCCGAACGTCCTCATCCGCATCGACGGGCTCCCGGGCGGCAACCAGCTCGCGCTGCCCAAGGCGGTCCAGCGCGACCCGATCAGGGGCTCCGTCGAGCATGTGGATCTGATCATGGTCCGCCGGGGCGAGAAGGTCACCGTCGAGGTGCCGGTCCAGGTGACCGGCGAGGTGTTCTCCGGCGGCCTGCTCGACCAGCAGCTGATCCAGGTCGCCGTGGAGGCCGAGGCCACCAACATCCCGCAGGCGTTCGAGGTCGACGTGGAGGGCATGGAGATCGGCACGGCGGTGCACGCGGCCGACCTGGCCCTCCCCGCCGGGGTCACCCTGGTGGTGGAGCCCGAGGCGCTGGTGCTGCACGTGCTCGCGGCCCCGACCGCCGAGCAGCTCGAGGCCGATCTCGGCGAAGTGCCGGCCGCCGAGGCCGCGGAGGAGGTCCCGCCCTCGCCCGAGGACGCGGCCGCCGGGGCGCCTGCCGCAGAAGGGCAGGCGCAGGCGCCTGCCGATCAGTCCGGCTGACGTTCACGGGCACGGCGGGCCGGGTGCGCCTGGCTGGCCTGCTGCGCAGGAAGGGCCGTACCGGCATGACCGGCGACCGCTGGCTCATCGTCGGGCTGGGCAACCCCGGGCCCGGCTACGCCGGCCATCGGCACAACGCCGGCGCCATGGTGGCGGACGTGCTGGCCGAGCGCATCGGCGCCCGGTTCCGCGCGGGCAAGTTCCGGGCGGCCGTCGCGGAGGGGCGCCTGGCCGGGCAGCCGGTCACCCTCGGCAAGCCGCTGACCTACATGAACCTCTCCGGCGGCCCGGTGGCCGGGCTGTCCGGCTACTACCGGGTCCCCCCCGGGCGGCTGGTCGTGATCCACGATGAGCTGGACCTTCCGTTTGGCACCATCAGGCTCAAGCGCGGCGGCGGGGACAACGGTCATAACGGCCTGCGCGCGGTGACCGCCTCGCTCGGCACGCGTGACTACTACCGGATCAGGTTCGGCATCGGCCGGCCCCCGGGGCGGATGGACCCTGCCGTGTTCGTGCTGCGCGACTTCACCGCGGCCGAGCACAAGGAACTGCCGTTCCTGCTCGACCGGGCCGCGGACGCGGCGGAGGTCCTGCTCACCGAGGGGCTGGCGGTCGCCCAGAATGCCTTCCACGGCGGCGCCCCGCAGGCGGATGAGAGCCCGGGGACGCCGTAAGCACTGGCGGCCCGGCCCGCGCTGGCCCGGCCAGAATTTGATCTCCGTTCATGCGGCGTCACCGCTGGCGTGGCGAAGCTGGCCAGGCTGGCGTCGTACATTACCCGCGCTGGGCACCCCGGGGCGAAAGGGACGTCATGAACGGGGCACTGCGCCTGACCGTTCTCGGCGCGGGGTACCTGGGCATCACCCACGCCGCGTGCATGGCCAGCCTCGGGTTCGAGGTCCTCGGCGTGGACACCGACGAGCGCAAGGCCGGCAAGCTGAACGCCGGACGGCTGCCGATCTACGAGCCGGGCCTGGAAGAGCTCCTGCGGGCCGGGCTCGGCGCCGGGCGGCTGCGGTTCACCACCTCCTACGCCGAGGCCGCGGCCTTCGGGGATGTGCATTTCATCTGCACCGGCACCCCCCAGCAGCCAGGCAGCGACCGCGCCGACACCTCGCAGGTGCACGCGTGTGTGGCCACGCTCGCCCCGCTGCTGCACCGGCCGTGCCTGGTGGTCGGGAAGTCCACCGTGCCGGTGGGCACCGCGCGGCGGCTGGCCGCCGGACTGGGCCACGCCTGCCCGGGCGCCGAGCTGGCGTGGAACCCGGAGTTCCTGCGTGAGGGCACCGCCGTGGCCGGCACCCTGTCGCCGGACCGGATCGTCGCCGGCGTCACCTCCGGCCGGGCCGAGGCGATCCTGCGGCAGGTGTACGCCCGGCCGGTCGCGGCCGGCACCCCGTTCATCGTCACCAGCCTGGAGACCGCCGAGCTGGCCAAGACGGCGGCTAACGCCTTCCTGGCCACCAAGATCTCTTTCATCAACGCGATGGCCGAGGTCTGTGAGGTGGCCGGCGGCGACGTACGGGCGCTGGCGCGGATCCTCGGCGCCGACCCGCGCATCGGCGGCTCGTTCCTGCGGGCGGGGCTGGGCTTTGGCGGCGGCTGCCTGCCCAAGGACATCCGCGCGTTCGCTGCCCGCGCCAGCGAGCTGGGCGCTGGGCAGGCGCTGGCGTTCCTGCGCGAGGTGGACGCGATCAACCTGCGGCGCCGCGTCCGCACCGCCGATCTCGCCCTTGAGCTGGCCGGCGGGAGCCTGGCCGGGGTACCGGTGTGTGCGCTGGGGGCCGCGTTCAAGCCCGGATCTGACGACGTGCGTGACTCCCCGGCCCTGGACGTGGCGCAGATCCTGACCGGCATGGGGGCCCGGGTCACCGTCCACGACCCGGCCGCGCTGCCCGCCGCCCGGCGTGCCCGCCCCGAACTCACCTACGCTCGCACCCTGGCCGGTGCCGTCCGCGGCGCGCACGTGGTGCTGCTGCTCACCGAATGGCCCGAGTTCACCGCGCTCACCCCCGGCGACCTGTCGCCGCTGGTCGCCCGGCGCAATATCGTCGACGCCCGCGGCGCGCTCGACCCCGTTCCCTGGCAGCGGCACGGCTGGCGCTACCGGGCCCTCGGGATGGCGGAGGGCGCGGCGGCCGCGATGCGGGCTGCCACCCGCTGACCTGCCTGCATGCCACGAGCTTTCTCACGCCCGGTGACGGGGGCGGCTACGGCGTCAACCACCCGATTCTGCCAAGCGTCTTTGTCTATGGAACGTGGGTCCAAGTGGCCTAGGGAGCTTGGGGGCGGGGTCTTGGCGCAGATGGCTCTACAGACGCGAGAAGCGGACCTGGTAGCGGTCCGCAGGACGCCACGCCCGGCATGGGTGAGCGCCTATCTTCGCCGGACGGTGCTCGCTGACGGTGCCTGCGCGCTGGCGGCCGGCCTGCTGGCGCTCGAGATCCGTTTCGGCGGCCAGGGCATCTACCTGTTCTTCGCGTGTGGGCTGCCGGTGCTGTGGTGTGTGGTGGTGGCGATCGCGGGTGGGTATGACGCGCGCTTCATCGGGGTCGGCTCCGATGAGTTCCGCCGTGTCCTGAACGCGGCGGTCAGCCTGACCGCTGGCGTGGCGGTCGTCTCCTATGCCACCAAGATCGAGCTCGCCCGCGGGTACGTGGCGATCGCCCTGCCCACGGTGGCGATCCTCGACCTGTTCGCGCGGTTCTTCCTGCGCAAGCGGCTGCACCGCCAGCGCCGGGCCGGGGCGTGTACCCAGCGGGTGATCGCGGTGGGTCACGCGCCCGCGGTCGCGGACCTGGTGGCCCTGCTGCGCCGGGACAGCTACCACGGGCTGACGGTGGTCGGCGCCTGCCTGGCGGGCGGCACCATGCTGCACGAGATCTCCGGGGTCCCTGTCCGCGGCGGGCCGGGACTGGTGACCGAGGCCGTGAAGGACTTCGGCGCCGACACCGTCGCGGTGCTCGCGTGCCCGGAGATGAACGCCATCCGGCTGCGTGAGCTCGCCTGGCAGCTCGAGGCCACCGGCACCGACGTGTGCGTGGCGCCGGCCCTGATGGACGTGGCTGGCCCGCGCACCACGATCCGGCCGGTCGCCGGGCTGCCGCTGCTGCACGTGGACCATCCCGAGCTGACCGGGGGCAAGCGGGCCGTGAAGACGGTGTTCGACACGATGGTCGCCGGGCTGGGCCTGCTCCTGCTGGCACCGCTGTTCCTGCTCATCGCGGCGCGGATCAAGCTTCATGATCGCGGGCCGGTGTTCTTCCGGCAGGTCCGGGTCGGCAAGGGCGGGCGCACGTTCCACGTGTTCAAGTTCCGGACCATGGTGGTGGACGCGGAGGGGAAGAAGGAGCAGCTCGCCGGCAGCAACGAGGCCGCCGGGGCGCTGTTCAAGATGCGCCGCGACCCGCGGGTGACCAAGCCGGGTGCCTGGCTGCGGCGCTGGTCGCTGGACGAGCTTCCCCAGCTGATCAACGTGCTGATCGGGGAGATGTCGCTGGTCGGGCCCCGGCCGGCGCTGCCGTCGGAGGTGGCGCGCTACCACGAGCACATGCGGCGCAGGCTGGTGGTCAAGCCGGGCATCACCGGGCTGTGGCAGGTCAACGGGCGCTCGGATCTATCCTGGGCAGACGCGGTCCGGCTCGACCTCCGTTATGTCGAGAACTGGTCGCTGATGCTCGACCTGCAGGTTCTCTGGAAGACCTGGTCGGCCGTCTTCCGCGGGAGCGGGGCCTATTGATACCGGAGGGCGCATGAAGGCCTTGGTGCTGTCGGGCGGGTCGGGTAGCCGGCTTCGCCCGATTACGCACACGTCCGCCAAGCAGCTGCTCCCGGTCGCCAACAAGCCGGTGCTGTTCTATGGCCTGGAGGCCATCCGCGAGGCCGGCGTCAGCGACGTCGGGATCGTGGTCGGGGACACCGAGCCGGCCATCCGGGCCGCGGTCGGCGACGGGAGCGGGTTCGGCCTCGACGTCACCTACATCCGGCAGGACGCGCCGCGCGGGCTGGCCCACGCGGTCCTGGTGGCGGGCGACTTCCTCGGTGACGACGACTTCGTCATGTACCTCGGCGACAACTTCATCGTCGGCGGGATCAGCTCGCTGGTGGACGAGTTCAGGTCCCGGCGGCCGGACGCGCAGATCATGCTGACCCAGGTGCCGGACCCGCGCCAGTTCGGCGTCGCCGAGCTCGACGACGCGGGGGAGGTCGCCGGCCTGGTGGAAAAGCCCCAGCAGCCAAAGAGCGACCTCGCGCTGGTCGGCGTCTACATCTTCACGCCCGCCGTGCACGAGGCGGTCCGGCAGCTGGCGCCGTCCTGGCGGGGCGAGCTGGAGATCACCGAGGCCATCCAGTGGCTCATCGACAACGGCCGCAAGGTCGCCTCGACCACGATCACCGGGTACTGGAAAGACACCGGGAACGTCGCCGACATGCTCGAAGTCAACCGGCTCGTGCTGGAGGGCATCGAACCGCAGGTGCACGGGCGGGTCGACGCGGCGAGCGAGCTGATCGGCCGGGTGGTGATCGACGACGGTGCGGTGGTGACCGGTTCCCGCATCGTCGGCCCGGTCATCATCGGCGGAGGGTCGCGCGTCACCGGCTCCTACGTCGGCCCGTTCACCTCGGTGGCGCGCGAGTGCACGATCGCCGACAGCGAGATCGAGTACTCCATTATGCTGACCGGTGCCTCGATCCGGGGCGTCCGGCGCATCGAGGCCTCGCTGATAGGCCACGATGTGGAGGTCACCCCGGCGCCACGGGTCCCCAAGGCCCACCGGCTGATCCTCGGTGACCACAGCAAGGTGCAGATCAGCTCATGAAGATTCTGGTGACCGGTGGGGCTGGCTTCATCGGTTCGCATTACGTACGCACGCTGATCGATGGCGGCTACCCCGGTTTCGAGCAGGCGCACGTCACGGTGCTGGACAAGCTGACCTACGCCGGCAACATGGCGAACCTGGAACCGGTCGCGGGCAGCCCGCGGTTCAGCTTCACCCGCGGCGACATCTGCGACCCCGCGCTGCTGGCATCGGTCCTGCCAGGCCACCAGGTGGTGATCAACTTCGCGGCGGAGACACACGTCGACAGGTCGATCACCGGCGCGGCCAGCTTCGTCACCGCGAACGTGATGGGGGTGCAGGCGCTGCTGCAGGCGTGCCTGGACGCACAGGTCGAGCGGGTGGTCCAGGTCTCCACCGACGAGGTCTACGGCAGCGTGGCGGCCGGGTCGTGGGCCGAGGATGCGCTGCTGGAGCCGAACTCGCCCTATGCGGCCGCGAAGGCCGGCGGTGACCTGCTGGCGCGCGCCTACGCGCGCACCCACGGGCTCAACGTGAGCATCACCCGCTGCTGCAACAACTACGGCCCGTATCAGTTCCCCGAGAAAGTGATCCCGCTGTTCATCACCAACCTGCTCGACGGGCTGAAGGTCCCGCTCTACGGTGATGGCGGCAACGTCCGCGGCTGGGTTCATGTGGACGACCATTGCCGGGGCATCCAGCTCGTGCTTGAGCAGGGACAACCGGGCGAGGTGTACCACATCAACGGCGACGTGGAGCTGGCCAACACCGAACTGACCCAGGCCCTGCTCGACCGCTGCGGGGCCGGCTGGGACATGGTGGTGCCGGTCGCGGACCGGAAGGGACACGACCGGCGCTACTCGCTGGACGACACCGCACTGCGCGCAATGGGCTACGCCCCCCGCATCCGGTTCGCCGACGGGCTGGCGGAGACGGTGCAGTGGTACGCCGAGCACCGCCGCTGGTGGGAACCGCTGAAGGAACCGCAGCCGGGCCTGCTCGCCGGCGCGCAGGCGGCGCCGCCCGGGACGCTGACGGGAGCAACCGGGCCGGGCGGGCAGGCAGCCGCGGCGGGGCAGCCTTCATGAGCCGGTGGCTGGTCACCGGGGCGGGCGGCATGCTCGGCAGCGACCTGGCCGGCGCGCTGGAACGGGCCGGGGAAAGCGTGTCCGGGCTGTCCCGGGCCGATCTTGACATCACCGACGAGGCAGCCGTGCTGGCGGCGGTGCGCGGCTGCGCACCCGATGTGGTGGTGAACTGCGCGGCGTGGACGGCGGTGGACGAGGCCGAGTCGCGGGAAGACGAGGCGCTCGCCGTGAACGGGCGCGGCGCGGGCCACGTCGCCGCCGCGTGCGCGGCCAGCGGCGCGCGCCTGGTGCACCTGTCGACCGACTACGTGTTCGGCGGCGACGCCACCCGGCCGTATACCGAGCGCGATGCCCCCGGGCCGCGGACCGCCTACGGGCGCACGAAGCTGGCGGGGGAGAAGGCCGTGCTCGGCGCCCTGCCCGGGACCGGCTACGTGGTGCGGACCGCCTGGCTCTACGGCGCCCACGGGCGGAACTTCGCGCGGGCGATGATCCGGCTGGAACGTGAGCGGGCGACCGTCACCGTGGTGGACGACCAGCGCGGGCAGCCGACGTGGACGGCCGACGTCGCCGGCCGGATCATCGCGCTGGCCCGGTCCGGGGCGGCCGGCGGCATCTATCACGTGGCCAGCTCGGGAGAGGCGACCTGGTTCGAGTTCGCGCGTGAGATATTCCGCCTGCTTGGCGCCGACCCGGCACGGGTGAGACCGGTCAGGAGCAGCGAGTACCCGCGCCCCGCGCCCCGGCCTTCCTACAGTGTCCTGGGCCATGAGGCGCTGCC
>DATIXO010000231.1:0-10487 GCA_035518495.1 Streptosporangiaceae bacterium | reverse complement strand
TCATAGAAAGGGACCGGGCAGGAGGCATTAGCCACTCATCCGATTGGTCGATCCTGTAGGCGCTATCTTTCGAGCCATTGACTCTGGCCACGGATATCTAATCGGTGGATTGTACAGGAGGAGTTCCCCAGTCGGCGTTCCCTCACCTGGGAAAATCAGGTGAGGGGCCGATCTCGTCGGAATCCGGCTCGGATCGGCTCGGCGAGCGGTGCCGCGCGCCCACCGGGCTTTTGCGCCGTGTGCGCGAGCAGCGCCGTGACCACCTCCGCGTGTGCCCGGCGGGGAGTTCCGCGCCGACCCCGTCCAGGACCAGCAGGGTTGCGCCGGGGATCTCCCCGGCCAGCGCCTTCGCATTGCCCACCGGGAAGAACGGGTCGGCTGCGCCGTGCACCAGCAGTGTCGGTGCGGTGATCTCCGGGAGCCGTTCGCGCCAGCGTGGCGTGCAGTCCAGCTTCGAGAACGCCGCGCTCAGCAGGCCGTTGCGCGCCGACGCCGGGTGCGGACCGGAGCGGTCGAGAACACCGGCCGCGTGGGCGCGGCCTCGGCGGCGTCGAACTGTGGCGAGCCGGAGAACACGCGGGCCGCGGCCACCGCACCGTCCAGGATCGACGTGCGGTCGGTCCAGTCGACCGGTGGAGCGCTGCTGAAGTAGGCCATGATCGCCGGGGAGTGCCCGGGCAGGTCGTGGTCGACGGGGCCCGGCGGGACCGGGCGGGTGCCGGCCAGCACGAGCGAGGCGACCCGCGGCGGGTGGTCCAGCGCCAGGAGCTGTGCGATGAACCGCCGGTCGCGATGCCCACGACGTGTGCGCGGGCGATGCCGAGCCCGTCGAGTACACCGACGGCGTCGGTGACCAGGTCGCGCAGCTTGTAGCCGGGCGAGTCGGGGTCGACGGTGGTCGATCGGCCGGTGTCCGGCAGGTCGTAGCGGATGCGAACCGGCCGGTGAGCCGCTCGACGAGCTCGTCGTCCCAGGTGGCGACGGTGGTGCCGATCAGCAGCAGTGGAATGTCGGTCGGCGAGCCGGCGGTGTCGACGCACAGCTCGACGTCGCCGACCGGAAGAAGAGTCTCCATACCTACCAGACCGCGCGAGATGGCAGAACGGCCTGATCCACCAGACACGCCCTAGGCGCGGCATATGAGTGCACTCATATTGCGTTGAGGCGGGATCGGACTTGGGCGTGGGCGTCGGGTCGGCGTTCCGCTTCACCGTGCGACGGACGGGCCCTCAGCCCGTCAGCCGGCTGTGTGGAAAAGCTCGAGTTGGATGTTGTCGGGATCTCGGAAGACGAGCACCGAGTACGGCATTGGCTTGTCGATGTCGATGACGCCGGAGTGCTCGATGCCGAGTTCGTCGAGCCAGCTTGCCCATGTGTCCAAACTGGCGCGATCAGCGACGCCGAAGGAGATGTGGTCCAGGCCGGTCCGGCTCTCGTGGAAGGGCTGGCCTGGGTTGGCTGCGTGGTGGTGCAAGCCGATCACGATGCCGGAGCGGGGGTCAATGAGGAGCACGGCGTAACCGCCCTCCTCGGCGCCGTAGTGGGGGAACGTGACCGGTACCCGGTTCATCCCGAAGACCCGCTCGTACCACTGAGCGCTGGCCTCCACATCGGACACGGTCGGCGAGAAGTGATGGAAGCCGGTGACGGCCGGTGCCGCGGTGGTCTCAGTCAAGGCAGGCTCCTTCCTCAGCTGCATACCCGGGCGGTACTTGAGGACGATACTCTCGCGCCCGGCCAGCATCGAGATCCAGATCCGGGACCTCTGCGGATGGCATGGCTGCCGTCTTCACCGTGATGAACAGTCTGTCTGCGGCAAGAGCGGGCATTCTCGATGCTGGGCTATTCTGCATATTCATGCATGCTGGCTGGGCCGATTGTCTTGTCAAAGCTGAGGACCGCCAAACGCGACGCCATGGTGGACGACTAGCTGGACGGGCACTGAGCCGATATGAGCGGCCGCCAGATCAAGATCGGCTACCGCACCGGCTGGCCGATGAGTAGACGTGTCTTACGCGGGCATCGATGTGCATGCCCGGCTGTACCTATCGAAAATCTTCGCCGGTGCCGCTCGCCGTGGAACTGCGCTGCAGAAGGAGCGCAGGGTGGAGCCTGCGGCGCGCGTGATTCGCAGCGGGCTACTGGCTGATCGCGCTAGCCCGCGGAAGGCATTCATTGTGGGGGCTATCAGGCGGGTGGGGTTACCCTCCTTGGTGCGGGGCTGATCGGATTGCCGGCCACCAGTTCCGCCCGGCGATGGGGAGGCGAGTTGACCTTTTCCGACGGCAGGCCGCCGGCGGCTGCTGTGGCAGCTGGCGGGGGGGTGTTTGTTGGCCGGGCGGGTGAGCTGGCCGTGCTGGCGGCGGCTGCCAGGGCGGCGCGATGCGGGGAGCCGAGGGTGGTGCTGGTTGAGGGGGAGGGGGGTGCTGGCAAGTCGGCCCTGCTGGTCCGGTTCGCGTCGGGGCTATCCGGCGCGACGGTGGTGCGCGCTGGCGGTGACGAGGCGGAGCTGTTGCTGCCCTATGGGGTGGTGGGTCAGCTGGTGGCCAGCGCCCGGGGGGCGGGGGGCAGCCCGCCGGGGTTGCTGGCCGCGGGGCTGAGCGACGGGGTTGACCCGGTGGCGGTGGGCGCCGATCTGGTGGTGTGGCTGGGCCAGTTCCCGGGGGTGGTGCTGGCGCTGATCGATGACCTGCAGTGGGCGGATGGGCCGTCGGCGCGGGCGTTGCTGTTAGCGGTGCGCCGTCTGCAGGCGGACCGGGTGCTGGTGGTGGTGTCGGCCCGGCCGGGCGAGCTGGCCCGGCTGGGTGAGGGGTGGCTGCGTTTTTTTGCGGGGGACCACCGGGCGGGCCGGTTCCGCCTCGCTGGCCTGGGGCCGGAGGACGTGGTGGCGCTGAGCCGGGCGCTGGGGGTGGGCGAGCTGCCGCGGCGCGCCGCCGGCCGTCTGCTGGAGGAGACGGGCGGTAACCCGTTGTATTGCCGGGCGGTGCTGGAGGAGTTCGGGATCGAGGGCCTTGGCCGGCTCGGTGGGGCACTGCGTGTACCAGGTTCGCTCGCTGGGGTGGTGCTGTTGCGCGTGGGCGCGTTGAGCCCGGCTGCCCGGGAGCTGGTGGCGGCGGCGGCGGTGCTGGGCGACGACTGCGAGCTGGCGGCGGCGGCCGCCTTGGCCGGCCTGGGTGATCCGCTGCCGGGGCTGGGGGAAGCGGTGGCGGCGGGGATCTTGGCTGAGCAGCCGGGCGGGGGCCCGGCCGCGATCGGGTTCACCCATTTGCTGGTGCGGCGGGCTGTGTATGGCGATCTGGGCCCGGCCCGGCGGCGCCGGCTGCATCAGCGGGCGGCGGGCTTCGTGGACTGGCAGCGGGCGCTGGGGCACCGGGTGGCGGCGGCGGCTGGCCCGGACGACGCCCTGGCCGGCGAGCTGGAGGCGGCCGGCCGGGAGACCCGCCACCTGGGCAGGACGGCACAGGCGGCGGCCTGGCTGGCGCAGGCGGCGGCAGTGAGCAGCGACCGCGAGGTGGCCGATCGCCGCCTGCTGGACGCGCTGGAGATGCTAATCGATCACGGTGAGGTGGCGGAGGCACAGGTCCTTGCCGTCCGGGTGACGGCGGCCGGGCGGAGCGCGCGGCGCAGCGGGTTGCTGGGCGGGCTGGATTTCCTGGCGGGCCGGGCCGCTGCGGGCGAGGCCCGCCTGCTGGAGGCGTGGCAGGCCCACGACCCAGCTAGGGAAGCGGCCGTGGGCGCCGCGGCCGCTTTCCGTTTGGCGGTGTTGTGCCTGGTCGCGGGCCGGATCCGGGAGGCGATCGACTGGGGTGAGCGGGCGGCGGGCGGTGCCGCCCCGGCCGCCGTGCGCCACCAGGCCCTGGGCGTGCTGGCAATCGCCTTATTGGCCGATGGGTGGGGATCCGAGGGGCTGGCCCGGCTGGCGTTCCTGCCCACCGCCCCAGCCGAGGTGCCGCCCGAGGACACCGACGCGCTTGTCATGCGGGGCCAGGTCAGGGTCTTGGCCGAGGACCTGACCGGGGCGATCGCCGATCTTTCCATCGGGGCGGCGAGGCTGCGCGCCGGTGTCCCGCTGGGCACCGCGAGCGAGTGCCTGTACTACCTGGCGGAAGCCGAGTACCTGCTCGGATCCTGGGACGACGCCGTGCTGCACGCGCAGCTGGCCGTCTCGCTCGCCCACGACGCGGACCGGGTGTGGGAGCTCGGCTTCCTGCACAGTGTCGCCGCTGTTGTTCCCGCGCTGCGCGGCGACTGGGAGCTGGCCAGCGAGCACGTCCGGATGGCCACCGAGGCCGGCCAGGCGGTCGGCACCGCGGGCGCGATCGGCGCGGCCGCGATCGCCCGGACGTTCCTGGCCATGGCCCGCGGCGATCTGGAAGGCGTCGTCGGCGCCGCCGCGGCTGTGCGCGCCACGGGCAGGACGAAGTTCCCGAGCCTGATGCCCTACAACTGGCGGTCCCTTGAGATCGACGCTCTGATTCGCTTGGGCCGTCTCGGCCAGGCGGAAACGGCCCTGGCCGAGCTGGACGCGGTTGT
Organism: Streptosporangiaceae bacterium; assembly: GCA_035518495.1. GTDB lineage: Bacteria > Actinomycetota > Actinomycetes > Streptosporangiales > Streptosporangiaceae > UBA9676. The sequence continues at coordinate 5,954 of DATIXO010000231.1, read as the reverse complement.
GTCGCCGGGCGGCCCGGCGTCGGCCCTGGTGGCCGCCGCCGAGCTGCGCGGTGACCTGGCCACCGCGGCCGGGCACCCGGCCGCCGCGGCCGCGGCGTTCGAGACCGCCTGGCGCCGCGCCCAGGGGCTGCGGGTGCCGGTGGCGCTGGCCCAGCTGGAGATCTCCGACGCCCGCCGGCTGCGCGCTGCCGGCCAACGGGAGCGAGCTGTCGCCCGGCTGCGGTCCGCCCGGCAGCGCCTGATCACCCTCGGCGCCCGGCCGTACCTGGAGGACTGCGACCGGGAGCTCGCCGCCGCCGATGTGTCTGAAGGATCGCAAGCGCCGCCCACCATGCCTGGTCTTACTCCGGCCGAGCAGGCGGTGGCCCGCCTGGTCGCTACCGGCCGCTCCAACCGCCAGGCGGCGGGCGAGCTGTACGTGAGCGTCAAGACCGTCGAATTCCACCTCGGGAACATCTTCGGCAAGCTCGGGATCCGGTCCCGCAAAGACCTCATTGCCCGCGTCGGCGTGCCGCCGTCCCACCCAGCAGAAAACTAGGGTCCAGCCTAGGGTCCGGCCCCAGGGACACGGCTTCACCGGGCCGGTGATGATGACCGAGTGACCGACCGCGACCTTGCCGGTAACTGCCCTGCGGCGTCGTCGCGGCACGCCGCTCGTTCCACTGGCGAGCCGCACGTTCGTATAGGAGATGCGCGTGGCTGATCAGGATTCCTTCGATTATGTGGTCGTCGGCGCGGGGAGTGCCGGGTGTGTGCTGGCGGCGCGGCTGACCGAGGACCCGGCGGTGTCGGTGCTGCTGCTGGAGGCGGGGCCGCCGGCTGACGCGGACGAGGTCCGGATCCCGGCCGCGTTCTCCCCTTGTTCAAGACGCGCTGGGACTGGAACTACACGACGGTCGGGCAAAAGCAGCTCGGCGGCCGGCGTGCGTACTGGCCGCGGATGAAGGCCGTCGGCGGCTGTTCGGCGATGAACGCGATGATCTACATGCGGGGGAACCGGGCCGACTACGGCGGCTGGCGCGACGAGCATGGCGCCGCCGGCTGGGGTTACGCGGACGTGCTGCCCTACTTCATCCGCGCCGAGGGCAACACCCGGCTCGGCGGGCCGTATCACGGGCGGACCGGCCCGCTGCACGTCGAGCACCGCCGCTACACCCATGAGCTGTCCCGGGCGTGGGTGGAGGCGGCGGTCGCGTGGGGGCTCAAGCCGACCGGCGATTTTAACTTTAACGGCGCTGCGCAGGAGGGCGCCGGGCTGTATCAGGTCAGCTGCAAGCGCGGGCGTCGCTGGTCGGCCGCGGACGGCTACCTGACCCCGGCGCTGGGCCGGCCCAATCTGGTGGTCCGCGCTGGGGCGCAGGCCACCCGGATCGTGCTGGCGGGCGCGCGCGCAACCGGTGTCGAGTACCGCCAGCGGGGCACTGACGACATCGCGCATGCCGGTGCCGAGGTGGTGCTGGCCGGGGGCGCGGTCAACTCGCCGCAGCTGCTGATGCTGTCCGGTGTCGGCCCGGCGGCGCATCTGCGTGAGCTCGGCATCGGTGTCGTCGCCGACCTGCCGGTGGGCGAGAACCTGCAGGACCATCCCGCGGTGCCGCTGCTGTGGCACACCCGCGGCACCACCGACCTGGCCGACTTCGCCACGCCGGGCCGGCTCGCGCAGTGGCGGCTGTTTGGCCGCGGCCCGCTGGCCTCCAACGTCGCTGAGGCCGGGGCGTTCTTCGCCAGCCGCGACGGCCTGCCCGCCCCCGATATCCAGCCGCACGTGGCGCCGACCGGCTTCTTGGACAACGGCCTGCGGGAACCGGCCGGCCGGATGGTTACCACCGGTCCCGTCCTGGTTCATGTGGCCAGCCGCGGGCGGCTGCGGCTGGCTTCGGCAGACCCGCTGTGGCGGCCGCAGATCGACCCGGGCTACTTCAGCGACCCCGCCGATCTGGACGCCATGCTGGCCGGCTGCCGGGCCCTGCTCGAGATTGCCGACCAGGCCCCGATGCGCGGGCTGGCCGGCCGCCCGTTCCTGCCCGCGGGCGGGCGCAACAGCACCGACGAACAGCTGCTCGGCCACATCCGGGACTGGACTCAGACGTTCTTCCACCCGGTCGGCACCTGCGCGATGGGCACCGGTGAAACCGCCGTCGTAGACCCGCAGCTGCGGGTCTACGGGATCGAGGGTCTGCGGGTGGCCGATGCCTCGGTGATGCCGGCCATCCCGCGGGGCAACACCAACGCGCCCACCATCATGATCGCAGAAAAGGCGGCCGACCTCATCCGCGGCGTGTCTTCCCTTACCGCAAAGGAGCCGGCACCGTGACCCATACACACCCCGGCTCAGGAGCCGGCACCGTGACCAGCACACCCCCCGACTCAGGAGCCGGCACCGTGATGAGCACACCCGCCGATCATTGATCACCGAGCGTCCTGGCCCAGCCACGTTCGACTCGCTCGACCCGGCGACCGGCGAAGTCGTCGGCAGCTACCCCGTGCATGACACCGCGGCGGTGTATGCCGCTGTGGCGCGGGCCCGGCCCGCGGCCGCCTTCTGGTCACCGCTGACCTTCGCCGAACGCGCCCGGCGGCTCACCACCTGGGCGGGCGTGCTCACCCGCCGCATCGGGCAGCTGGCCGAGCTGGTCCACGCCGAGACCGGCAAGCCGCATTCGGACGCGCAATTGGAGATCGTGCTCTCGGTCGAGCACATCACCTGGGCGGCCAAGCACGCCGGCAAGGTACTCGGCCCGCGCAAGACGTCCCCGGGCCTGCTGATGCGCAACCACACCGCCACCGTCGAGTACCAGCCGCTCGGTGTCATCGGCGTGATCGGGCCATGGAACTACCCGGTGTTCACCCCGATCGGTTCCATCGCCTACGCCCTGGCCGCCGGTAACGCGGTGGTCTACAAGCCCAGTGACCACACCCCCGGCACCGGTGCCTGGCTGGCCGATGCGTTCGCGCAGGTGGTACCCGAAGCGCCGGTGCTGCAGCTGGTCACCGGGTTCGGCGCGACCGGCGATGCACTATGCCGGGCCGGCGTAGACAAGATCGCCTTCACCGGCTCGGCCGCCACCGCCACCAAGGTGATGCACGCCTGCTCGTCGATGCCGACGCCGACATCGGCGCGGCCGCCGACGCCGCGGTCTGGGGCGGCATGTCCAACGCCGGGCAGACCTGCGCCGGGGTCGAGCGGGTCTACGTGCACGAACGGGTCTACGACGTGTTCGTCGCCGAGGTCACCGCCCGCGCCCGCGACCTGCACGCCGGCCCCGGGCAGAAAATCGGCCCGATGACGATACCGACCCAGGCCGACGTGATCGCGGGCACATCGAAGACGCACTGGCCCGCGGCGGCAGGGCGCTTGTCGGCGGCCTGGACGCGGTGGGCGAGCGTTACGTGCAGCCGACCGTGCTGGCCGGCGTGCCCGAGAACTCCTCAGCGGTGACCGAGGAGACCTTCGGCCCCACGCTGACCATCGCCAAGGTGCCCGACATGGACGAGGCCGTGCGCCGCGCCAACACCTCCTCCTACGGGCTGGGCGCCACCGTGTTCTCCCGCGCCCACGGCACCGGGCTGGCCCGCCGGCTCCGCGCCGGAATGGTCGCGATCAACTCGATCCTCTCCTTCGCCGCCATCCCATCGCTGCCCTGGGGAGGGGTCGGGCAATCCGGTTTCGGGCGCATCCACGGCCCCGACGGGCTGCGCGAAATCACCGCCGCCAAGGCGATCGCCCGGCAGCGCTTTACCGCCCCGCCGCACCTGACGACCTTCACCCGGACCGCCCGCGCGGAGAAAGCAATCGCCACCCTGACCACCCTGCGGCACGGCCGCGCCACCACCCTGCCCCCGCGCCGCCGACACTGAGGACAAGACCGATGCACCGCCCGATCGGGAGCAAATCGTGCTGGTAACCGGCGCAGCCAGGGCATCGGCCAGGTCACCGCCAGGGCGCTGCACACCTGCGGCGCCCACCGTGGTGCTCGCCGATCTGTGCCAGGACGCCATCGACGCCGTCCACGGCGAGCCCGGCCGCGACCGCGTTCTGGCTCTCTCAGTCGACGTCACCGCCCAGCACCGCCCCCGACGCGTGGTCGCCACAGCCGTCGACCGGCCTGGGGAAGTTGCCGGCAACGCGGACGGCCAGGAGGGTCTCGGCACCGATATCGATGACGTGGACGGAAGCAGCACAGAAACAGGCCAGCGGAACTGCCGGCGCTCCGGGCCCACTTCGGCCTGGTCACCCACTGCACTGTCCCGCAGCCCGGACGGGATTCGCGGAAGCACCAGGATATGCGCCCGCGTGACCGCCTGCGGCGATCGCGAGGGCGCGATGAATCGACTAGCCCAGCCCGCCGGTCCGGTTCCCGGCTCACCGCGCAGGCTTCCGCCGTCCTTGCCGCCGAACGCGACGAGCGCGGCCGCACCCCCGTCCTGGTCATCGACGAAGCCCATCTGCTGCGTTATGAGCAGCTTGAGACGATCCGGATGCTTTCCAACCACAACCTCGATGCCGATTCACCGCTGGCCTGCCTGCGCGTCGGCCAGTCCACCCTGCGCCGCACCATGAAGCTCCCACCCTGGCACGGGTATGAGTCCGCTCCTGCAGCGCCCCGACCGCCACCACCTGCACATAGCCGTAATGAACCTTCGCTGTAGTCGTCATGCCTGGCGCTGTCCCTTTGCTCTGCGATTCATAGGAGACGTCTCGCCGACCTTCCCGGTTCACAGCCCGTCTTCGCTGTGGCTTTCCGGCGACAGCACCGCAAAGGCCATCGGGATCAGGTGGAGTGTGTGGGGCCCGACCTGGGCCAAGGGCCGTGGCGCGCTCTACGTGGACTTCTGCACCCCCGGGCCGTGCTCTGCCTGGCGCGGGGTCAGCTCGCCGTCGTGGAGCAGGCCGGGGTAGGGCCAAGTGCGCCGCCCGCCCGGCCGCACCCGACTACGGCTCCTACGCCGCGGCCAGGGACCGGCGCAACGCCGGGCTGGCCACCTTGTCGGTGGCCCGCAAGCTCGCCCCATGTCCCGTTAGGTCCTTGATTCCCGCGCAGCTGGGGCGGGCGGTGGCGGTCGGGGCGCTCGCGGTAGTCGTCAGGCACAGGGCCCTGCCGGCGCCCTGCCGGCAGTCCCGGCCGCTGCTCCTGAACGGGCGCCGGAAAGTTACGGGACGGGCGATATCGGAGGCTATCCCCGGCGGCGCCACTCCGTTCGACTTCGCTGTACCGGAGGCTCGACAGCGGCGTCCGTGATCCCCTGCTCCACGCGATCGCCGAGCGCATCCGCACGCAGATGGGCGACCGAGCATCACGCCGCTACCTGAGCGTCCTCCGTGTCGGACGGCGCGCCGATTGCCCACAGCGCCGGGAGGCCAAATCGTAGTCATGCCCCGCCTGGCCACGGCGCTCCGGCGCAGGTGACGTCCAAGGCGTCCCAAATCAGTTCGTCCACTGGGCGTGGATGCCCGAGTTCTAACGGCGGGCGGGCCCCGGCGTTGGTCCGGTTGGCCGCCAGTTTCGCCTCGTTCGCCAGGTAGTCCTCCCAGGTGATGTCCTGGAAAGCGCGCGAGTGGATTCTGCGCCACTGAAGATCGTCTGGCGCAAGGGCAATTCAGGGGGGCGTGTGGCCACACCTTTAGTCGCAATGCAGGGGAGTTAAGGGCTGGGCGTTTTGGTCAAGTACCGATCCGGCGTGTCGTGACGGTATACGACAACGGAGGTCCGGTAAGACGGGAAATCTGCCAAGACCACCCGTTGCCGAGGACCTCCGTTGCGCCCCCAGTCTGCCATCGATGCTGCCGTCATGACGATTACCAGGACGATCAAGGTGGCGGCGGGGCCGTTCGCTCCTGGCCACCTGGGCGAGCTGACCCGGATCGTGCCGTTCGAGATGGCCGATGCGGTGCTGGAAGAGGCCCCCGGCGCCCGGGAGCGGCGGGTACGGCTGCTGCCGTCCCGGGCGGGGCT
>DATIXO010000230.1:0-2462 GCA_035518495.1 Streptosporangiaceae bacterium | reverse complement strand
GGCCACCGCCCTTCCCGCGCCGCGCCCGGCCCCGGGACGCACCGGAGCCCGCGGGGGCGCCAGGGGATGCACGCTCGACTCGGCGGCACACGTCAAGCCGGGATACGCCACCAGCGCGGCCCCGTCCGTGGCTGTCCGTGCTCCCGACCTGGCCCCCGGCGCCATCTGGGAGCTGCGCGACTCCGACGCCGACGACGACGATGACGAGTGACCGGCGCGAGCACAGCTGTCAGCCGCCCGCCGCCGCGGCGGCCTTCTCGTCGTGGTCGCGGAGCATGCGAAGGACAATTGCCGGTGAGGGATGCTGGCCCTTCTTCTTGCCGCGGGTGATGACGAGGCGGGCCGCGATGCCGCGCAGGCCCATCTCCTGGCCGCGCAGGTGGAGCGCCACGGCGAGCATGGCCTCGTCGGTGACGGTGGCACCGCCGATGGCCGTGCCGCGGGCGCGGGCCGACTCGTGTCCCTCCAGGGTGCGGTCGCGGATGTACTCGCGTTCCATCCCCGACAGCGCGGTACTGGATCAGGGACAAGCGGTCGATGGTCTCGACCTGGTCTGGCCCGGACATGGTGTTGGCCAAGAGCCCGGCGAACACCGCGATGGCCAGGTATGCGCACAGCAGGTTCTGAGTGCCCTCGCCGGCGGTGGCGGCCGAGCCGAGGCGGGTGCCGATGCGCCGCTTGGCGATCCCGAGCCCGGGTTCGAGGATGGCGATTCCGGCGGTCAGCAGCAGCCCGATGATGCTGGTTTCCGGGCGGTCACCGTGGATCAGCCCCCAGGTGGCCTGGGCGGCGATGTAGGGGGCTAGGAGGAAGAAGCTCACAGCCACGAGCTGCTGGGCGCTGCGTTCGGCGGTGGCACCGGTCAGGCGGGTCCCGGTGAGCCGCCAGATCACGATGATGCTCGCCAAGGCCTCGATGCCGCTGTCCAGGCCGAAGCCCAGCAGGCGGCCCGCCCCTTCAGCCAGCTCCCGACACCACATCACGCTAGCCAGGTCATCGCCGGGCTGTCAGCCGCTGGTGAAACGAATCGTGCCGGGCGACGGTCAGGGCACGGCAGCAGGCCGGAAGCGCCGGCCGCCGCGCTTGCGCTCACGGCGTGACACGGGCCGGTTTGCGAGCCGCGAACGGCGTAGGGAACAATGACGTTCTGGCGATGAGGCTCGCCATAACCGCGCGGCGCCGCGCTGATGGCCTCTACCCCTGTCATGGACACGATGGGTAGGAGGCATCGCATGGCCGACGCGCTGGGGCCGCCCGGCAATGATTCCGCGGCTGCGCGGTGAGCGCGGCCCTCCCGATCCCGGTTATCCAGCTGCTGCAGGTGCTGACCGTCGCGCTGGCCGCGCCGGGGGTGACCGGCGTGATCGCCAGGGTGGAGGCGCGGCTGCAGGGGCGCCGGGGGCCGCGGATCGCCCAGCCGTACTACGATCTGGCCAAGCTGGTCCGCAAGGAGGCGCTGGCCCCCGAACAGGCGAGCTGGTTCTTCCTGGCCGCGCCGGTGATCGCGGTGGCGGCCTACCTGACCATCCCGCTGCTGATTCCGGTGCTGACCAGCTACGGGCTGCCGCTGGGGTACATGGGCGACATCCTGGGCGGCGGGTTCCTGCTGGCGCTGGCCAGCTTCGTCGTCGCCACCGCCGCGCTGGAGACCGGCAGCCCGTACGCACAGCTCGGATCGAGCCGGGCCAAGACGTTCTCCGCCATCACCGAGCCGGTGGTGCTGTTCGTGGTGTTCACCGTGGCCCTGCTGACCGGCACCGACCTGCCCTACGCGCTGGCGGCCACGGTCCGGTCCAGCGGCGGCCAGATCATCCGGCCGGCCCACCTGCTGGCCGCGGCCGCGCTGTTCATGGTGATCCTGCACGAGACCGGCCGGATCCCGGTGGAGACGCACACCGGCACGAACGAGTTCGGGATGATCGAGGAAGCCCGCGGGTTCGAGCATTCCGGCCCGTACTTCGCGCTGCTGAAGTGGGGCAGCGAGCGAAGCAGTTGGTCTTGTACACGATCCTGGTCAACGTGTTCCTGGCGCCGTGGGGCCTGGCCTCCACCCAGCGCCTCGGCGCCGTCGTGCTGGCCATCGCGGCGCTGCTGGCCAAGGCGGTCGCGGTCGGCTGTGTGGTGGCGGTGATCGATAACTCCTTCGCCAAACTGCGCCTGTTTAAGATCACCGAGTTCGTGTCGGCCGCCTTCCTGCTCGCCGTGCTGGGCGTGTTCACGCTGTACCTAGCCCGAGTTTCCAATGATCATGGGTTTCTGAGGTCGGCCCGGTTGCCGGCTCGTTGAGTTCCTGCAGGTGACACGCCGGCTAGGTGGCTCGCTGCTACTGACCGCCGCAATAGGCGCGGATCTCGAGCCGGTTCCGGTATCCCGCGGCCGGAGGCCTGGCTCGGCTGCTGTGCCTGGACGATGCGCGGCGCTGACCGCGGCGTGACGGGCGGACAATGGACGGGGACGGCTGG